>NZ_JASOOK010000040.1:0-9386 GCF_030217725.1 Streptococcus sp. UMB1203
ATGGGACTTTTTTTCTACACAAAAAAGGCTCCATAAGATCCATAGGGGATTTACCCACTACAAATATTATAGAGCCTAAAAAAGTAGAATCTGGAATGACATTTCCAGATTTTTTTGATAAAATGAAGTTGAAGAAAGCGTTATCAAAAAGAGGTGTTGATGATGGAACATTTGTTTAAATTGTTAATCTTATTACCCTGTTTTTACTTTTTCAGCTGGATTGAAAAGGCCAACAGAGATAGTAAATTTTTCCCAATTTTTTACTATTTTTACTGGATTTACATCACCCTCTATGCTCTTTTTAGCCTTGCTTGGACAGTTTTTTCAGTCTTGTTTTTCAATATCCTATTGAGAAATGTGGCAGACATCAAGTCTTGGGGCATTTGGCTATTATTACTACTTATTGCTTTTTCCAGTTCTTGGTTAGACTATATCTTTTTCAAAAAAATGCTTAGACTAAGAAAGGAGTTAGGAAAGTCTACGGGTGGAAGGTATTGATTTATATCGGTTTTTATTTATAGGAGGTGGCTTATGGCACATCTAAAATCATTTATTACACGCTATTCTAAGGTCTATATTGGTTTAGTTCTGTTGATCTGGATTGCTTTCTTCTTTCTTCCTTGGGGCAGTCCGATTCTGGGGGGGAAGATTGACCTCTTCAGCATACAGAAAGTCTTGCTAGTTTTTGGCATTCTGTCCATTTTGATGGCCTTGCTGTCCAAGAAAGTCAGTCTCTTTGTTTTTGGACTCATCTGCTGTCTTTCTCTTTGGATTAACCTATTTATTCTGTTTGCTATTTTGCCGATTTTTGTTGGCAATTAAAGCATCATAAAAGTCAGAGAGGTTAGCTTGGAAACTAGCCTCTTTTTCCTTTTCAAAATGGGGATTCTTCCTTGAAAATAATCAGTAATTGTGCTAAAATTAAAAGAACATTCTAAAATATTCGGAATTTAAAGTAAGGAAAAACATGGCTAATATTTTAAAAACAATTATCGAAAATGATAAAGGAGAAATCCGTCGTCTGGAAAAGATGGCTGACAAGGTTTTCAAATACGAAGATCAAATGGCTGCTTTGACTGACGACCAACTAAAAGCAAAAACAGTTGAATTTAAAGAACGTTATCAAAATGGAGAATCACTGGATTCGTTGCTTTATGAAGCATTTGCGGTTGTCCGCGAGGGTGCTAAACGTGTCCTAGGTCTCTTCCCATACAAGGTTCAGGTCATGGGGGGAATCGTTCTTCATCATGGTGACGTGCCAGAGATGCGTACAGGGGAAGGGAAAACCTTGACTGCGACCATGCCCGTATACCTCAACGCCCTTTCAGGTAAAGGGGTCCACGTAGTTACGGTCAATGAATACCTATCAGAACGTGACGCGACTGAGATGGGTGAATTGTACTCATGGCTTGGTTTGTCAGTAGGGATTAACTTGGCTGCCAAATCTCCAATGGAGAAAAAAGAAGCCTATGAGTGTGATATTACTTACTCAACCAACTCAGAAATCGGATTTGATTACCTTCGTGATAACATGGTCGTCCGCGCTGAAAACATGGTACAACGTCCGCTCAACTATGCCTTGGTCGATGAGGTTGACTCTATCTTGATTGACGAAGCCCGTACACCTTTGATCGTATCAGGTGCCAACGCGGTTGAAACCAGTCAGTTATACCACATGGCAGACCACTATGTAAAATCTTTGGACAAAGACGACTACATCATCGATGTGCAGTCTAAGACTATTGGTTTGTCAGATTCAGGGATTGACAAGGCTGAAAGCTACTTCAAGCTTGAAAACCTCTATGATATCGAAAATGTGGCTTTGACTCACTTTATCGATAATGCCCTTCGTGCCAACTACATCATGCTTCTCGATATTGACTATGTGGTCAGCGAAGAGCAAGAAATCTTGATTGTCGACCAATTTACAGGTCGTACTATGGAAGGTCGTCGTTATTCTGATGGATTGCACCAAGCCATTGAAGCCAAAGAAGGTGTGCCGATCCAGGATGAAACCAAGACGTCTGCCTCAATCACTTACCAAAACCTTTTCCGTATGTACAAGAAATTGTCTGGTATGACGGGTACAGGTAAGACTGAGGAAGAAGAATTCCGTGAAATTTACAACATTCGTGTTATTCCAATCCCAACAAACCGTCCTGTTCAACGTATTGACCACTCAGACCTTCTTTATGCAAGTATCGAGGCTAAGTTTAAGGCGGTTGTCGAAGACGTTAAGGCTCGTTACCAAAAAGGTCAGCCTGTCTTGGTTGGTACAGTAGCGGTTGAAACTAGTGACTACATTTCTAAGAAATTAGTCGCAGCTGGCGTTCCTCACGAAGTCTTAAATGCCAAAAACCACTATAAAGAAGCCCAAATCATCATGAATGCTGGTCAACGTGGTGCTGTTACTATCGCAACCAACATGGCCGGTCGTGGTACCGACATCAAGCTTGGTGAAGGAGTTCGCGAATTGGGTGGACTTTGTGTGATTGGTACAGAACGCCATGAAAGCCGTCGTATCGATAATCAGCTTCGTGGACGTTCAGGTCGTCAAGGAGACCCAGGTGAGTCACAATTCTACCTATCTCTTGAAGATGACTTGATGAAACGTTTTGGTTCTGAACGCTTGAAGGGAATCTTTGAACGTCTCAACATGTCTGAAGAGGCCATTGAGTCTCGTATGTTGACACGTCAGGTTGAAGCAGCGCAAAAACGTGTCGAAGGAAATAACTACGATACCCGTAAACAAGTCCTTCAATACGATGACGTCATGCGTGAACAACGTGAGATTATCTATGCTCAACGTTACGACGTCATCACTGCAGATCGTGACTTGGCACCTGAAATTCAGGCTATGATCAAACGTACGATTGGTCGTGTCGTTGATGGTCATGCGCGTGCCAAACAAGATGAAAAACTAGAAGCAATTTTGAACTTTGCTAAGTACAACTTGCTTCCAGAAGATTCTATTTCAATCGAAGACTTGTCAGGCTTGTCTGATAAGGCCATTAAGGAAGAACTCTTCCAACGTGCTTTGCAAGTTTACGATAGTCAGGTTTCAAAACTACGAGATGAAGAAGCAGTTAAAGAATTCCAAAAAGTTTTGATTCTACGAGTGGTAGATAATAAGTGGACAGATCATATCGACGCCCTTGATCAATTGCGTAACGCGGTAGGACTTCGTGGCTATGCTCAGAACAACCCTGTTGTTGAGTATCAGGCAGAAGGTTTCCGTATGTTTAATGACATGATTGGTTCGATCGAGTTTGATGTGACACGTTTGATGATGAAAGCACAAATTCATGAACAAGAAAGACCACAAGCAGAACACCATATCAGTACAACAGCGACTCGCAATATCGCTGCCCACCAAGCAAATATCCCAGAAGATTTGGATTTGAGCCAGATTGGACGGAATGAACTTTGCCCATGTGGTTCTGGTAAGAAGTTTAAAAACTGTCACGGTAAAAGACAATAAAATGAGATAGTTTAGAGGCGGATACCTTGTGAAAAGTAAATTTTTACTTGGTATCCGTTTGCTTTATAAGGAGATGAGTTATGGTATTTACAGCAAAAAGTCCTAAAATTAATATTGAAGAAGTTCGTGCCTTATCAAAACTAGAAGGCCAAGCTTTAGAGAGGAAATCACAACGCGATCAAGAGCTAGAAGCCATTATACGTGGAGAAGACCAGCGAATTCTCTTGGTAATCGGGCCATGCTCATCTGACAATGAAGAAGCTGTCCTTGAATATGCTAAGCGTTTGGCAGCTCTACAAGAAGAGGTGGCAGACCGTATCTTTATGGTTATGCGTGTTTATACTGCCAAACCCCGTACCAACGGAGATGGCTATAAGGGCTTGATTCACCAGCCTAATGCGACAGAAGCGCCTAGTCTTATCAATGGAATCAAAGCCGTTCGCCATCTCCACTATCGTGTCATCACAGAAACAGGTATGACGACAGCTGATGAAATGCTTTATCCTGAAAATCTTCCGCTAGTAGATGATTTGATTTCTTACATGGCGGTTGGTGCCCGTTCGGTTGAAGATCAGCAACACCGCTTTGTGGCAAGTGGGGCAGATTTTGCGACTGGTTTTAAAAATCCAACCTCTGGAAATCTCAATGTTATGTTTAATGGGATTTATGCTGCTCAAAACAAACAAAGTTTCCTCTTCCTAGGAAAAGAAGTAGAAACAACTGGGAACCCGCTTTCGCACGCTATTCTTCGTGGAGCGATCAATGAGTATGGTAAGAATATTCCCAACTACTACTATGATAATTTGATGGATACCATTGCTCAGTATGAGAAAATGGGCTTGGAAAATCCTTTTATCATTGTGGATACCAATCATGACAACTCTGGTAAGCAATATATGGACCAGATTCGAATTGTCCGCCAGACCTTGATTAACCGTGATTGGAATGAAAAAATTAAGCAGTACGTTCGTGGCTTTATGATTGAGTCTTATCTAGAAGACGGCCGTCAAAACGAACCGGAAGTATTTGGCAAGTCTATCACGGACCCTTGCCTTGGCTGGGAGAATACGGAAGTCCTCGTCAGAGAAATCTACCAAACGTTAGGAGAATAAGATGGCATTTATTGAAAAAGGTCAAGAAATCGATATTGAAGCAATCAAGGCAGAAACCCAATTGTCTGCGGAAGCCTTGCGTCTAAAGGAGCGTCGTGATAGAGAAATGGCAGACATTATTTCAGGAGAAGATGACCGGATCCTTTTGGTGATTGGTCCTTGCTCGTCTGACAATGAAGAGGCTGTCTTGGAATATGCCCGTCGTTTATCTGCTTTGCAAAAGAAGGTGGCGGACAAGATTTTCATGGTTATGCGTGTTTATACAGCTAAACCTCGCACTAACGGAGACGGATATAAAGGTTTGGTTCACCAGCCAGATACTTCAAAAGCTCCAAGTTTGATCAACGGCTTGCAGGCTGTGCGCCAGTTGCACTACCGCGTGATTACAGAGACTGGTTTGACAACGGCAGATGAGATGCTTTATCCGTCAAATCTGGTCTTGGTAGATGATTTGGTCAGCTACCATGCTGTAGGAGCTCGTTCTGTAGAAGACCAAGAGCACCGTTTTGTGGCCTCAGGGATTGATGCGCCAGTCGGAATGAAAAATCCAACCTCTGGAAATCTGGGTGTCATGTTTAATGGCATCTATGCCGCTCAAAACAAACAGACCTTCCTCTTCCATGGTCAAGAAGTTGAGACTTCAGGAAATCCCTTGACCCACGTCATCCTTCGTGGTGCAGTCAATGAATATGGGAAAAATGAGCCTAACTTTTACTATGAAACTCTGCTAAATGCTATTGAGCGTTATGAAACTATGGGACTTGAAAATCCTTTTATTCTCATTGACACCAACCATGACAACTCAGGTAAGCAATATATGGAGCAGATTCGAATTGTTCGCCAGACCTTGCAAAATCGTGATTGGAATGAGAAGATTAAAAAGACAGTTCGAGGCTTTATGATTGAGTCTTACCTAGCAGATGGTCGTCAAAACCAACCAGAGGTCTTTGGTTGCTCTATTACCGATCCTTGCCTAGGCTGGGAAAATACAGAGGCCTTGGTAGAAGAGATTTATGCTACCTTGACAAAATAAGTGAAAAGGATGGAGTTGGGGAATCTCAACTCCTTTTGATGAGAATGATAGTTGGACACGGAATTGACATCGAAGAATTGGCTTCGATAGAAAGCGCGGTTACACGACATGAAGGATTTGCTAAGCGCGTGCTGACCGCTAAGGAAATGGAGCGCTTCACCAGTCTCAAAGGGCGCAGGCAGATTGAATATTTGGCTGGTCGCTGGTCGGCTAAGGAGGCCTTTTCCAAGGCCATGGGAACGGGCATTGGCAAGCTCGGTTTTCAGGATTTGGAAGTCTTGAACAATGAACGCGGGGCGCCTTATTTTAGTCAGGCACCATTTTCAGGAAAGATTTGGCTGTCTATCAGCCACACCGATCAGTTTGTGACAGCCAGTGTCATTTTGGAGGAAAATCATGAAAGCTAGTCCACATAGACCAACCAAAGCTCTGATTCATCTGGGAGCTATTCGACAAAATATTCAGCAAATGGGGGCTCATATCCCTCAAGGAACGCTCAAGTGGGCAGTGGTCAAGGCTAATGCCTATGGGCATGGGGCTGTTGCCGTTGCCAAGGCGATTCAAGAGGATGTTGATGGCTTTTGTGTTTCCAATATCGATGAAGCTCTTGAACTCAGACAGGCTGGACTCAGTAAACGAATCCTCATTTTAGGAGTTTCTGAAATCGAAGCTGTCGCTCTAGCTAAAGAATATGATATTACCTTGACTGTGGCTGGACTGGAGTGGATTCAAGTATTGTTAGATAAGGAAGCAGACCTAACTGGATTGACAGTTCACCTCAAGATTGATTCAGGAATGGGACGGATTGGTTTTAGAGAGGCTTGTGAGGCTGAGCAGGCTCAAGACTTGCTCCAACAACATGGTGCTCGTGTTGAAGGGATTTTTACCCACTTTGCTACTGCAGACGAGGAATCAGATGACTACTTTAATGCCCAGTTAGAACGGTTTAAAACTATTTTAGCTAGTATGAAAGGTCTTCCAGAGCTGGTTCATGCCAGCAATTCTGCAACGACCCTTTGGCATGCAGAGACTATTTTCAATGCGGTTCGTATGGGGGATGCTATGTATGGTCTGAATCCTAGCGGAGAGGTCTTGGACTTGCCCTATGACTTGAAACCAGCCTTGACCTTGGAATCTGCCTTGGTTCACGTCAAGACAGTCCCAGCTGGATCTTGCATGGGCTACGGAGCGACCTATCAGGCGGCTAGCGAGCAAGTCATCGCGACTGTGCCAATCGGCTATGCGGATGGTTGGACACGAGACATGCAGGATTTCTCTGTCTTGGTAGATGGCCAAGCTTGCCCAATTGTCGGCAGGGTTTCGATGGATCAAATCACCATTCGATTGCCTAAGCTTTATCCGTTGGGAACAAAAGTAACCTTGATTGGTTCTAACGGGGGCAAGGAAATCACAGCTACTCAGGTAGCGACCTACTGCGGAACCATTAACTATGAGGTGGTTTGTCTCCTCAGTGACCGCATTCCGAGAGAATATTATTAGAAAAGAAAGGAGTGGAGCATGAATCTACATCAACCCTTGCATGTCTTACCTGGTGTGGGACCAAAGTCAGCAGAAAAATACGCTAAACTAGGAATTGAAAACTTGCAAGACCTCTTGCTCTACTTTCCTTTCCGTTATGAAGACTTCAAAACCAAGCAGGTGCTGGAGCTAGAAGACGGTGAAAAGGCTGTTCTGTCTGGTCAAGTCGTGACTCCCGCCAGTGTCCAGTATTATGGTTTCAAGCGCAATCGTCTGCGCTTTAGCCTCAAGCAGGGAGAGGTCGTTTTTGCGGTGAATTTCTTTAACCAGCCCTATCTGGCAGACAAGATTGAGCTAGGAGCAACTCTTGCTATTTTTGGAAAATGGGACCGTGCCAAGGCTAGTTTGACAGGGATGAAGGTCTTGGCTCAGGTGGAAGATGACCTCCAGCCTGTCTATCGTCTGGCTCAGGGAATCAGTCAGGCCAGTCTGGTCAAGGTTATAAAGACGGCCTTTGATCAGGGACTGGACCTCTTGATAGAGGAAAATCTTCCCCAGTCTTTACTAGACAAATACAAACTTATGTCCCGTTGTCAGGCAGTTCGTGCCATGCATTTCCCTAAGGATTTGGCAGAATACAAGCAGGCCCTTCGCCGTATCAAGTTTGAGGAACTCTTTTATTTCCAAATGCAATTGCAGACGCTCAAGTCTGAAAATAGGGTTCAGGGAAGCGGTCTGGTTCTGGATTGGTCTCAGGAAAAAGTGACAGCAGTCAAGGAAAGTCTTCCTTTTGCCTTGACCCCAGCTCAAGAAAAGAGTTTACAGGAAATTTTGACCGACATGAAGTCGAACCACCACATGAATCGTCTCCTGCAAGGAGATGTGGGGAGCGGAAAAACGGTGGTTGCTGGCTTGGCCATGTTTGCGGCAGTGACAGCTGGGCACCAGGCTGCTCTCATGGTACCGACAGAAATCTTAGCAGAGCAACACTTTGAAAGTCTACAGAGTCTCTTTCCAGACTTGAAACTCGCTCTCTTGACAGGATCCTTGAAAGCTGCAGAAAAAAGAGAAGTCTTGGAGACTATTGCTAAGGGTGAGGCTGATTTGATTATCGGAACCCATGCTCTGATTCAGGATGGGGTGGAGTATGCTTGCCTTGGTTTGATTATCATCGATGAGCAGCACCGTTTTGGTGTGGGTCAAAGGCGGATTTTACGGGAAAAAGGAGACAATCCAGATGTCCTCATGATGACAGCGACTCCGATTCCACGGACGCTAGCCATCACAGCCTTTGGCGATATGGATGTTTCCATTATCGACCAGATGCCAGCAGGTCGAAAACCCATTGTGACGCGCTGGATCAAACATGAGCAACTACCTCAGGTCTTGACTTGGTTAGAGGGGGAAATCCAAAAAGGTTCTCAAGCCTATGTCATCTCTCCCTTGATTGAAGAATCTGAAGCTCTAGACTTGAAAAATGCCATTGCCCTATCAGAAGAGTTGACGGCTCATTTTGCAGGCAAGGCAGAGGTGGCTCTTCTACATGGTAAGATGAAGAGTGATGAAAAAGACCAGATTATGCAGGAATTCAAAGAGCGAAAAACGGATATTCTGGTTTCGACGACGGTTATCGAGGTCGGGGTCAATGTTCCCAATGCGACCGTCATGATTATCATGGATGCCGATCGCTTCGGACTCAGCCAGCTTCACCAGCTCAGAGGTCGTGTCGGTCGGGGGGACAAGCAGTCCTATGCTGTTCTCGTTGCTAATCCCAAGACTGATTCTGGAAAAGATCGCATGTGCATTATGACAGAAACCACCAATGGTTTTGTTCTTGCGGAGGAAGATTTGAAAATGCGTGGTTCAGGTGAAATTTTTGGAACCAGACAGTCAGGGCTTCCAGAGTTTCAAGTGGCTGATATTATCGAAGATTTTCCGATTTTAGAAGAAGCTAGAAAGGTGGCCAGCTATATCAGTTCTATTGATGGGTGGCAAGAGGATCCAGAATGGCGTATGATTGCCCTCCATCTAGAAAAAAGAGAACATCTGGATTAAGCTTTCTCTAAGAAAATCTTAAGCTAGCTTTCAGGTTTGCCCCTTATACTAGAGTCATCAAAAAGAAACGAGGACTCTCACATGAACGTAACGATTAAAGTAAATTACCAAACCACTTTCCAAAAGAAAGAAGCAACAAAATAATATAAATATGGCTCTATAATATTTGTAGTGGGTAAATCCCCTATGGATCTTATGGAGCCTTTTTTGTGTAGAAAAAAAGTCC
>NZ_JASOOK010000041.1:0-9236 GCF_030217725.1 Streptococcus sp. UMB1203
ATCAAAAAAGAAAGGACGAAATTTGTCCTTTCTCGGTTTTAGCTTTTATTCAACCCACTACAGTTGACAAAGAGCCTCAAAAACTTGATACAATGCGTTTTATAGTCTATAAGATTAGTTGCCTTTTCTTCTCAAATTGAGTTTTCCCTAGACTTTTCAACCTTATTTCTCTTCAAATCCTTCTGCGACTGCGTCTGCAAAGTTTTCTTCTACAATGCTTGCACAGTGGTCACAGATGACTGCGTGGTAGCTGCGTTCTGCTGTTGTTGGGTCGATACGACGGCAACGGTCACACACTTCACCTGCAGCGCGTTCAACTGTAAAGGCTACATCTTCGAAGCTAACGGCAGCTTCTGGAGCTGGTCCTTCTGCGATAGTCAAGTCTGACACGATCAAAAGTTGAGCTACATTGCTGTTTACTGCTTCAAGTAGAGTTTTCACCACTTCATTTGGATAAACTGTCAAGTGTGCTTCAAGCGATTTACCGATTACTTTTGCATTACGCGCTTCTTCCAAGGCTTTTTGAGCTTGTCCACGGAAGTCCATGAAGGCTGCCCATGTATCCAAAATTTCTTCTTGATTAGCAAAAGTTTCCGCTTCTGGCAATTCTGACAATTGAACGAAGTCTTCAGCTTCAAATTCTAAATATGACCAGATTTCTTCCGCAGTGTGAGGAAGGATAGGTGTCAAGAGTTTGGTGATTTTGACAAGAATGTCATAGAAGACAGTCTGCATTTGACGGCGTTCCAGTGATTTAGCACCTTCGATGTAAACAACATCTTTAGCAAAATCAAGGTAGAAGGCTGACAAGTCAACGTTGATAAAGTTCACCAAGGCCTTGTAGATTGTCAAGAATTCAAAGTTTGCGTAAGCATCACGAATGGTCTTGACAAGCTGGTTAAAGCGAATAGTCATGTACTTATCAACTGAACGAAGTTCATCGTAAACTACTGCGTCTTGAACTGGGTTAAAATCAGATGTATTGGCAATCAAGAAACGAAGGGTGTTACGAATCTTACGGTAAGTTTCAGATACTTGGCTCAAAATATCCATAGAGATACGCACATCGTTGCTTGAGTCAACACTTGTTACCCAGAGACGCAAGATTTCAGCACCGAATTGTTTTTCAACATCGCTTGGAGCAATGGTATTTCCAAGAGATTTAGACATCTTCTCACCTTTACCATCAAGGGCAAAACCTTGTGACAGAATTTGTTTGTAAGGTGCTACGCCATGATTGGCAACAGATGTGATGAGTGATGAGTTAAACCAACCACGGTATTGGTCAGAACCTTCTAGGTAAAGGTCTGCTGGATAAGTCAACTCAGGACGGTTTACTACAACTCCATTCCATGATGAACCTGAGTCAAACCAAACGTCCATGATGTCTGTTTCTTTCTTGAACTCGCCATTTGGTGAACCTGGATGTGTAAATCCTTCTGGCAAGAGGTCTTTGGCATCACGTTCCCACCAAATGCTTGAACCATGTACTTCAAAAAGTTGAGCCACGTGTTCAATGGTTTCAGCAGTCATGATAGCTGTACCGTCTTCAGCGTAGAAGATTGGAAGTGGAACACCCCAAGCACGTTGACGAGAGATAACCCAGTCACCACGGTCACGAATCATATTGTACAGACGGACTTTACCCCATTCTGAGTGGAATTTCACTTTTTCAATTTCATCCAAGATTTCTTGACGGAATTTAGAAACTGAGGCAAACCATTGTGGTACTGCACGCCAGATGATTGGTTTCTTAGTACGCCAGTCAAATGGGTATGAGTGAGAGATTTCTTCTTGGGCAAGAAGGAGGTTACCAAGTTTTTCAATAACAGTTGGAACTACCTTTTCATAGAATTGACCTTCAAACTCAGGACCAGCATTCTTCATCATGATACCACGTTCGTCAACAGTCACTGCGACTTCAAGACCATTAGCAATACCAACATTGTAGTCGTCCTCACCAAAACCAGGGGCTGTATGGACAATACCAGTACCAGAGTCAGTCGTAACGTGGTCACCAAGGATAACCAATTCATCTACAGCTGTATCCCATGGGTGTTCTGTAACGATGTGGTTGAGTTCTTGACCACGGTAAGTTGCCAAAACTTGAACATCAGCCCAACCAAATTTTTCAGACAAGCTAGTCAATAATTCTGCAGCAACCACAAACTTACGAACTTCACCAGCAGGTTGAACCAAAACATAATCAATATCTGCACCAACAGTCAAACCACGAGAAGCAGTGATTGTAAATGGAGTCGTTGTCCAGACAACAATGTAAGTATCTGTATCAAGAATACCTTTGCCATCTTTTATCTTGTTGGCATAGTAAAGGGAAGTTGAAACCAAATCATGGTATTCAATCTCTGCTTCAGCAAGGGCAGATTCAGATGACCAAGACCAGTAAACTGGCTTGGCACCACGGTAGATATAACCCTTATTAGCCATCTCACCGAAGACACGGATTTGGGCTGCTTCATAATCAGGAGTCAGGGTCACATATGGATTTTCCCAGTCGCCAGAAACACCCAAACGTTTGAAGTCTTCACGTTGTTTATCTACTTGTGAAAGAGCGTATTCACGGCAAAGTTTCAAGTACTCAACCAAGTCCATTTCTTTACGTTTGACACCTTGTTTTGCCAAAACTTGCTCGATTGGCAGACCATGTGTATCCCAACCTGGAATATATGGTGCATAAAATCCTGACATAGATTTTGAACGAACAATGATATCTT
This sequence comes from Streptococcus sp. UMB1203, assembly GCF_030217725.1. Taxonomy (GTDB): domain Bacteria; phylum Bacillota; class Bacilli; order Lactobacillales; family Streptococcaceae; genus Streptococcus. The sequence goes on from NZ_JASOOK010000041.1 coordinate 2,736, forward strand.
TTGAAATCTTGTTCATAGCGTGTCCAACGTGGATATTTCCGTTCGCGTATGGAGGGCCATCATGCAAGGTGAAATGAGGTTTTCCTTGGTTCAATTCTTGACGACGTTGATAAAGTTTTGCGTCTTCCCATTCCTTTTGCCAAACTGGCTCTTTGGTAGGAAGGCCTGCACGCATTGGGAAAGCTGTTTTCCCAAGGTTAAGGGTATCTTTGAGTTTCATGGTATCTCCTTTATAAATAATAACAAATTAAAAACCACGACTTCCAAAAAGGACGAAAATCGTGGTACCACCTTTATTCGGAAAAAAATCTGGTCTTTCTCCCTCTTATCCCGTAACGTGGGGAACGTCAAATCTTACTTTTTTCAGATTTGATAGTTTGAGAGGATAATCTTATCATTAGGGAATGCAGGACTCACACCATCTCCTGCTCGCTGGAAATATAAGGATAAGATATTGTTCTCAGATCATTTCTTATAAAATTGTAACAGATTCTTGCGGTGCCGCAAAACCTGGTTCTGAGTTTACAGCTTCAGTAGCTGGTGTTGGTCCTGTGTAATGGCTTGGAGCTACCTCTGGCTCTTCATACATTGGACCAACTGGATGAGCTGGACTTTCTTCAGCAACCGGAGCTGGTGAAACCACTTGTTCTTGTTCAGCTCTTGCTTCGGCTTCCGCAAGTTCCTTATTAGCCGCTTCGATACGCGCTTGCAACTCTGCCATTTCCTCGGGAGAAAACTGACGAGTAATATCAATTGGTTCTTCCTCTGGATGTTGTTGTAAGACAGAGTCACCTAAGACTTCGCTTACTACTTCTTTGAAGGCTTCATCACTTGTCTGAAGATAAGTAGCTGTTGGACGAAGAATGTCTTCCCAATCTGAAGATTCAACAATTGCTAACTGGCTCTCAATTGTAGATTTGAGACGTTGATGGAAGACACGGCTCTTGTTCTTCAATTCTTCTGTTTCAACAGCAACTTTCTTAGCATTATCAGTTGCTTGACGAAGAATTTCATTTGCCTTGTACTTAGCTTCTTCCAACAAACGTTGTGCATCCTGCTCTGCTTGTTGGATAATATTGTTTGAGCGTTCAGTTGCAGCTTGTTTTACTCGCTCTGCTGTATCTTGTGCAATCAATACAGACTGGCTCAATGAATCTTTCATCTCATCAAAGTAAGACAAACGCTCTTCCAAACTCTTAATATGTAAATCCTTATCATGATTAGAGCGAACCAAATCTTCATAATCACGGACTACAATATCTAAAAATTCATCTACTTCTTCTTGATCAAACCCTCTAAAGCGTGTGCTAAAGGTTTTATCTTTGATTTCTAACGATGTAATTGGCATATTTTTCCTCACTTACTTAATAACAATTGGACCGTTAATTTCTTTTTATCTTTTTTTGTTTGCCCATTATCTCTAACGAGTTTCAATCGACCAAATTTCCTTACACTAAGCAGATCACCAACTTGAACTGCATAATCTGATTTTTCAACTAAATGGTAATTAACTTGGACTGCCTGTTTTTCAATTAACTGACTTGCCTGATTTCTAGACAGCTTGAAGACACCTGCTAGAAAAACATCTAATCTTGAACTAGCGATACAGATATCTAATTCTTGATAATCTTCTACTGTGGTAATTTTCTCAGTAAAATCCCGTTCTTCTAGACGAACCGGTAAACGAGCAATTTTCGTAATGCCGTCTTGAAAAAGGAGCATAAACTGTCGATTAATGATAATCTGTGCCCTCTCTTCGTTGACTAAGATATCACCAAATAGCTTCCTATCAATTCCCAGCTGATTTAAAACAGTCCCTAATATTTTTGAATGCGTTAGGCGTTCAAACTTATTAGGATAGACAATTTCTTGCAAGGAAAGTTCAAAATCAGAGAATTCCGGCTCAAAATAATCAGGATACAGGAGTACCCGTACATATTCAGTTTCAAGAAACTGCCGACTGCTCATGTAGGAGATGCCGTTGGTTGATGCTAGAACCTTTAAAATCTTTTCTTGATGGGGATTTACAAAGGGGGTTAAAAAAGGAGAATAAGAATCTTCTACCTTTTTTATCCATTCTACTCCCTTATCAATAAAAGACGAATCATTCTTAGAAAAGTGTTGATAAATCATCTTGTTCATAGAAAGATCACTAAAAGTCGAATCAACTGCTCCCCTAGGAAGTGAACTAGTAATACCGCAATCCAGACAGACAAGTCAAGACCTGCAATCTGGAGGGGTAAACGTTGCAAGGGAGCTATTATCGGTTTCACTAAACTAATAATCAAGCGTCCAAGACGTGATTCATAAGCATTGGGAAACCAAGACATCAGAGCAAACACGATTAAAATCAGTGAATAGATATCCACTGCATTTTGAACAAAACGAATGAGAAAGATCATTATCTCACTCTCGTACGTTTCATATCAAAGCCAAATTCACCATTTTGTGATTCATCTGGAATTTTGATGTCTTCAATATTGACAACAACATCAACTGGTGTCAGCAGGTACATAGTAGATGCTACCTTTTTCATGTTACCAGCTAAAACGTGACGCGCCCCATCCAGATAGTCCAAACAACGACGAGCTTGAACTTCTGTCATATATTGAAAATCAATCAAAATACTTTCGTTACCAGCTAATAAATCAACAATATCTGTGGCATCTTCGTATTTACGTGGATAACGAACATCAATTGTCACCTTATCAGTAGAACGTTGACTTTGCATAGCCAACTCTTGTTGACGGGCATGAAGACGAGTGATGTTTTTATCTTTAGATGGCGTGCTAGCAGCTTGTTGAGGCAACTCTTGAACAGAAGGGACTGGAGTCACAATCGGCTCTTCAGCTTTAGGCTGATATGTAGTACCAACTTCTTCTCCATCTTCTGTAAAATAATCTATAAATTTATCAAATCTATCTTTTAAAGACATATTTCTTTCCTATTTAAAAAATGCTGTACCAATTCTGACAAATGTTGAGCCAAATTCAATCGCTTCCTTATAGTCACGACTCATACCCATACTCAAGTCCGTCATTGGCATATTGGGAATTTGTTTTTCTCTAATTTCTAGTTGCAAATCCTGCGTAGCTTTAAAAATCTCTTTCAACTCATCACTACTAGCTTCAAAAGGAGCCATGGTCATCAAGCCTACATATTCAATTTTATCTAAGGTGGCCAATTCTGGCAAGAGTTCCAATAGTTCTTCCTTTGAAAAACCATGTTTACTCTCTTCCCTTGAGATATTTACTTGTAAGAAACACTTAACAACTCGGTCACTTCTTTTTTGAATTTCTTCTGCTAGCTTTAATGAATCCAAAGCGTGGAAATAATCAACATACTGAATGACATCTTTAACCTTGCGTCTTTGCAAAGTACCAATCAAATGCCAGGTAATATTCCGGTCTTTTAAAGCTTGATATTTCTCAAGAAATTTATCTACACGATTTTCACCAATATGATGCACACCTAGCGGAAGCAAAGCCTCCGCTGTCGGTACGTCTACATACTTTGTAACAGCAACAACCGAAACAGAATTGGCTTCTCTTCCTGACTGCTGACTTGCATCTTTTATTTGTTGAAAAACACGTTCTGTATTTGCTTTCAAATTCATTTACTTAACGATTTTTGAAAAATGGAGGAGTTTCTAATTCGTCCTCTTCTAAAGATGGTGCTTCGAAGCGTTCAACTGGTGATACAACTGAATCAGTTGGTCGAACAATTGTCTCACGACGCAAGTCCCAATCACCAAATGCTGAAGATTGAGAAGTTTCTGTACGGCGAGGTGCTGGACTTGGAATTTCTGCAGTTTCAGCCATATCAAACTGACGATTATGATTGTGTGCATGACTAGGACTTGCTTGTTCATGACGGACAACTTGTCTTGGTGCATGGCCCACAACTTTTTCCACACGATCTTGACGAACACCAGTTGCCACAACTGTAACACGAATTTCATCTTTCATGTTTTCATCGATAGATGTTCCGAGCCAGATGTTCACTCCTTGACCAGCTGCTTGGTTGACAATTTCTGATGCTTCTTCAGCCTCAATCAAGGTTAAATCAAGACCACCAGTAACGTTGACGATAACATCCTCAGCACCGTCAATAGTTGTTTCAAGAAGTGGTGAGTAGATTGCCTTACGAGCTGCTTCTACCACACGTTCTTCACCACTACCGATACCGATACCCATTAGGGCGTTTCCTTTATTTGCCATAACTGTTTTCACATCGGCAAAGTCAAGATTAATCAAACCAGGGTTTGTGATCAAATCAGTAATTCCTTGAACACCTTGGCGAAGTACGTTATCTGCTTCGCTAAGAGCTTCAAGAAGTGGAGTTTTCTTATCAACAATTTCAAGCAAGTTGTTGTTTGAAATAATCAATAGGGTATCTACATGTTCACGAAGTTGATTGATTCCTTCAACAGCAAATTGACCACGTTTGCTTCCTTCAAAACCGAAAGGACGTGTCACAACACCAACTGTAAGAGCACCCAAATCTTTAGCAATACGGGCAATAACAGGAGCCGCACCAGTACCTGATCCACCTCCCATACCAGCAGTAATGAAGACCATATCCGCTCCACTGATAGCAGCTGTCAATGTTTCTTCGCTTTCTTCAGCAGCTTTACGACCAACTTCAGGTTGACCTCCAGCACCCAAACCACGAGTCAATTTAGGACCCAATTGAATTACTGTCTCTGCTTTAGTACTACTCAAAGCTTGTACATCTGTGTTTGCTGCGATAAATTCTACGCCTGCAACACCTTCGTCAACCATGCGGTTAATGGCGTTTCCGCCACCTCCACCAACACCGATTACTTTAATAACTGCACCTTGAGCTGCTGCTGTATCAAATGAAAATGTCATAGTTTATTTTTCCTCTTTTATTCATCAAACATGCTTCCGATTAAGCCACGGAAACGATCTGCGATTTTTGGTTTATTTTGAGAAGATACTTTATCTTCTTTCGGAGCAACTACGTTCGTAGAAGCTGATGTCTCTACCTCAGTATTTTGAACTGGTTGAATTGGAGTAGGTTGTGCCACTTGCGTAACACGTTGAATCATCCCACCGAAATTAATTGGTTGGTGACGCAAGGTATCTTCACCCTTGACTGCTCGTTGTGCTAATAAATGCACTTCAGTCAATTGACCAGCAAATTCAGACAAGCTAATCACATGAGCAAAGGCAGGGTTACGGATTCCAACTTGATTTGGAACGTAAAGTTTGACACCAACACCAAAGACTTCCTGTGCAAGCTCTACAATACCTGGCAAAATAGCATTTCCACCAATCAGAACAATTCCACCTGGAAGATCCAATAAATGTCTTCTTTCCAACTCTTGTTTGATTTGTTCAAAAATGTGCTTAATGCGGGCTGAAATAATCTCTGCTAGGTAGCTTTCTGTAACTTCTACAGGCTCTACTTCACCAATTACTTCAACTTGGAAGGTTTCATTGCTTGCAAGCGACGGATAGGCTTCACCATAGTTTAATTTCAATCCTTCAGCTAGTTTTTGTGAAGTCTTCAAGACTTTAGAGATATCTTTTGTGACATAATCTCCACCTTCTTGAAGAATATTTGTAAACTGGAGTTCTTGGTTACGGATTGTAGCAACAGTTGTTTGACCTGCTCCCATATCAATCACAGTAGCTCCAAATTCACGCTCTCCTTCGTTCAAGACTGAACGAACCAAAGCCAATGGTGAAATAATAATATTTTCAACTTGAACACCTGAGCGCTCAACTGTCTTGCGTAAATTGTGAAGAATAGTACGTGGACCTGTGTAAAGCAAACCACGCATTTCAAGACGAACACCCATCATACCACGTGGGTCACGAATACCTTGGAAACCATCTACGATAAATTCTTCTGGAATAAAAGTAATGACTTCACGATCTGGTGTCATACTCTTTGTCAAGGCTGATTTGACAACATTTTCGACATCTTGATCTGTAATTTCTTTTGTATCAGATGTAACTGGAATCATACCTTGAGTTGGCTCTACTTGCAAAAGATTTCCAGGCAAACCAACATTCACTGATTTGATTGAAATGCCAGCTTTCTCTTCTGCTTGGGAAATAGCTGACTTGATAGCAGTTGCTGCTGCTTCAATATCAACGATAATCCCATCCTTTACACCTTTACTCTTGGCATTACTTACACCAATTACATTAAGTTCACCATTTCTAAGCTCGGCAACTAATACTTTAATCGAATTAGTTCCGATATCTAAGCCTGTAAAAAAACCATCTCTAGCCATTACATCGCATCCTCTCTCTTCCAAGTTTCAAACTTCTATTCAATATAGCTAAAATAGGGCATAGCTACTCACAGAATATTATAACACAAAAAATCCAATCGTGCTTAGTTTTTCCTAAATTTACTTACCATTTTTTTACATTCGCTCATCAGCTTTTTTGGCTCTATAATATTTGTAGTGGGTAAATCCCCTATGGATCTTATGGAGCCTTTTTTGTGTAGAAAAAAAGT
>NZ_JASOOK010000042.1:0-9162 GCF_030217725.1 Streptococcus sp. UMB1203
TCCACTGGTTTTTACGATTTTTATCAGACTAACTTCCACTTGGATTAACGGTGGAAGTTAGTTTGGGAATTTAGCCTATAATAAATAAATTTTATTTTTTAAACTTATTTTTATTACTTATAATAATAAATATGTTTTATTTTTAAGTATTCATCCTCTTTTTAGTAATATTAAAAGCATTTTTTACCATTTTTTATCGAATATTAGCAAATCCATTTTCGGAAAAAAATTGGAAATTTCAAAAAACCAATGACTTTTACATCATTGGTTTTCTGCTATATTCGTTTATCAGATAGATTTAATTAATCTTCTTTCTTCTTGCGAGCTACAAGTCCAAATCCACTCAAGACTCCAAGAAGTCCAAGTGCCGCAAGACGGGCATTGTCTTCTGTACCAGTATTTGGCAATTCTTTTTGACCCTCAACATATTTAGGTGTTGCTGGTTGTTTTGGTTGCTCAGGTACTACTGGCATGTCTGGAGTTACTGGTTTCTCAGGGCTTGTTGGCTCTTGTGGAGAAACTGGTTGACTTGGTTCAACCGGTCTTGGAGTTGGCATCTCAACTTTCTTGAAGATATGTCTGATATTTCCATTTGGATCTGTCACAGTCTTCACATATTCGTAACCTGGAATTGTTTCTGGTTCTTTAGAACCTGGTTCCATTGGTTTCAATGGATTTCCTTTTTCATCTGTCCAAGTTGTTGTAATTTGTTTACCTGGCTCTGTTTGAGGAATAAGTGGTGTTGAAACTTTCTCATAAACGTGTTCTGTATCGCCGTTTGGTAATTTCTTAGTCTCTACGAAGCGGTAGCCTGGAATGTCTTTCTTATCTACAAATCCACTTTCTTTGTCTTTGATTTCGTTACCATCTTTATCTTTGAAGAATGTTGTTACTTTTTCGTATACGTGTTCTGTATCTCCGTTTGGCAGTGGTTTTGTTTCTACGAATCTGTATCCTGGGATATCTTTCTTCGGTTGTTTTCCTTCTTCTGTTGGATAATTTGGAATTTCTTTTCCTTCTTTATCCTTGAATGAAGTTTTAACTTTTTCGTATACGTGTTCTGTATCTCCATTTGGTAGTTTCTTCGTTTCTACGAATCTGTATTCTGGAACATTATCTTTCTTCGGCGTTGTCCCTTTTTCTACAGGATAATTTGGAATTTCTTTTCCTTCTTTATCCTTGAAGAAGGTTACAACTTGTTTATAGATATGTCTAGTGTTTCCGTGTTCGTCTGTTACTGTTTCTACATAACGATACTCAGGAATATCTTTCTTCGGTGTTGTTCCATCTTCGCTTGGATATCCTTTAATTGGATTTCCATTTTCATCTACAAATTCAGTATCCGGACGTACTGTTGGTGTGTAAGTAGCAGAAATAGTTTTACCTAATTTATCTTTTCTAACGACAGTTATACCATCTGCAGTACCTGTGAATTCTGGGTCTGGAGTGAATGTTACTTTACCATCTTTATCGATTGTATACGTTCCTTCTCCTTCTACCACCCTTGTAGTTGTTCCATCATCAAACGTAGGTGGTACATCTAAGTCAACATCTCCTGTGAATTCTGGAGTTTCAGATTGAGGAGTATTCTTAGGTCCTTCTGAAGTTTTGTCTACAGTCGCTGTTACTGGTGTTACTGTTGGAGTGTATTTAGCCGTTACTTCTGTTCCGTTTTTATCTACACGTTGTACAGTTACTCCTGTAGCTGTTCCTAAGAATTCTGGTTCTGGTTTAAATGTTACTTCGCCAGTCTTAGGATCAATTGTGTATGTTCCTTCGCCTTCAACTGTTACAGAATCAACTGGATCTCCTGTCTTAGGATCAACTAGTTTAGCTGGTACATCCTTATCAATTTCAACAGTTTCTTCTTTACCGTTGATTTTCGCTGATCCACCATTGAATACTGGTGTTCCTTTTTGAGTTTGACCTTTAGGTCCTACTGATGTTTCATCTTCTCCAGTTGGTGTTACTGGTACTACTTTTGGAGTATACTTAGCTGTTACTGGTGTTCCATTCTTATCAACACGTTGAACTTCTACCCCTTCTCCTTTTCCAGTAAATTGTGGTTCTGGTTGGAATTTCACTTTACCATCTTCAATTGTGTATGTTCCTTCTCCAGGAATTACTACTGGTTCATCAGTTGGTTCTCCTGTTTCTGGATCAATCAGTTTAGGAGCCTTTGTTTCATCAATCTCAACAGTTTTTTCTTCACCGTTAACCGTTACTGTTCCACCTTTGAATTCTGGTAATCCTGTTTGTGGTTTACCTTGAATATCTTTAGATTTAGCTGGTGTTGCTGTTGGAGTTACACCTTTCACTTTAGGTGTGTAGCGCGCTTGAACTGTTGTTCCGTTCGTATCTTGACGTTGAACAGTTACACCTGTCGCTTGTCCTGTGAAGTCTTTTTTCGGAGTGAATGTTACATTACCATCTTTGTCGATAGTATAAGTTCCTTCTCCTTCTACTACAACTTCATCTGTTAGTTTTCCTGTTTCTGGATCGATTAGTTTCGCTGGTACTTTATTGTCGATAGGGAATTCATCATCTCCACCTTTGAATACTGGTGTACCTGTTTGCTTAGCACCTTGAATATCTTCTGATGTAACATCTTCTCCTGTTGGTTTAACCGGAGTTACTGTTGGAGTGTATTTAGCTTTTACAGGTGTTCCGTTTGTATCTTCACGTTGAACTTCTACACCTGTAGCTGTTCCTGTGAATTGTGGTTCTGGTTGGAATTTAACTCTTCCATCTTCGATTGTGTATGTTCCTTCTCCTTCTACTACAACTTTGTCAGTTGGCTCTCCTGTTGTTGGATCAATTAGTTTTGGAGCTTTTGTTTCATCAATTGGAACAACTTTCTCTTCACCGTTAATCGATACTGTTCCACCTTTGAATTCTGGTAATCCTGTTTGTGCTTTACCTTGAATATCTGTTGTTTTAGCTGGTGTTGCTGTTGGTTTAACAGGTTTAATGTTAGGTGTGTACGTAGTTCTTACTGGAGTTCCGTTCATATCTGCTGCTTGAATCGTTACCGTCGGAACTTTTCCTACGTATGTTTTGTCTTCTGGTGTGTATACTGCAACTGGATCTTTACCAGGCTCTTTTACAAGAGTATACTTACCGATTACTTTATTAGGATCTTTTGGATCTTTTACAACTACTTCATCAGTTGGTTTTCCATTTTCACCTACTAATGTAACTGAACCTGGATTAACCGGAACTGGATCTGATTTAATTGGGTTTCCAGCTGGATCTTCTAAGTCTGCAGTTCCACCTTTGAACGTAATTGGTTGTTTTTGAGTTGCACCTTGTACATCAGTTGATTCAGCTGGCTTAGCCGTTGGTTTAACTCCTACGATTACTGGAGTATAATCAGCTGTTGCCGGTGTATTGTTTTTATCAACACGTTGAACTGTTACTGGTTGTACTGGCCCTACATAAGATTTATCTATTGGTGTGAATTTCACTTCTCCTGTAGTCGGATTTAAAGTATACTTACCGATTACATTTCCTTCTGGATCTTTCGCTGGAAGTTCATTTGAAGGAACAGGTTTCTTCGTTTCTGGATCTAGTAATGTTGCTGGAGCATCGTAATTAATCGGCACTGCTTCATTACCTGGTTTAAAGTAAGGTTTACCTTTTTGTTCTTGACCTTGTACTCCTGTAGTAATGTTATCGAATCCTTCTGGTACTACTGGTTTAACAATCGGTGTGTATTTCGCTGTAGCTGGTGTTCCGTTTGTATCGACACGTTTTACAGTTACACCTTTAGCTACACCTGTGAATTGTTTTTCTGGTTGGAAGTGAACTGTTCCATCTGGATCTACTGTGTATGTACCTTCTCCTGGTACTACTTTTGTAGTCGTTCCATCTTCGAACGTCGCAGGTACTTTATCGTCGATTGGGAATTCCGGATCTCCTTCGGTAAATTTCACTTTACTTTGTTGAGGTAATCCTTGAAGGTTTGTAGTAGTTTTATCTTGTCCTTCTGGTACTACTGGAGTAACAGTTGGAGTGTAAGTTGTTTCAACTTTTGTTCCGTTTTTGTCTGCCGCAGTTACTTTCGCTGGATCTGGTGTTCCAGTGAAGTCTTTATTCGGTTGGAATGTAATCACTCCAGTTTCTGGGTCTAAAGTATAAGTACCCACTTCTTTTCCATCTTTAAGAGCTGGCATTGTTGTGACTTCTGCACCTGTTGGGTCTACAAGTTTGATTGTCGACTTATCGATTGGTGCTGATTTGTCACCTTCTTTGAACATTGTAGTCGCATCTTGAGTTTGTGGTCTGCCTTGTTTTCCAGAAGTTTCTTTAGGTTCTGCAGTTGGTTCTACTGCTTCAACTTCTGGCGTGTAATCTCCACTAGATGTAACTTCAACTTTGTTTCCTTCTGAATCAGTTGCTGTTACAGATACTTTTACTTCTACCCCTTTCGCTTGTCCTTTGAAGCTTGGTTCTGGAGTGAATGTCACTGCACCTGTTGTTGGGTCAATAGCGTATGTTCCTTCTCCTTCAACTACAACCTTACCTTCTTCATTAGCACCTTCTAATGAGTACTTAGCTGTTGTCCAGTCTACGTTTGTATTATCTGGAGTATTCGCTGTTGTATTTAATGCTGAGAATCTTTCACTTCCTGGAATTGAAGTTTGAACTTGACCTTGTTTTCCAGTTGTTTTATCATCTTTTGGTTTAACACCATATACTGTTGGTGTATAAGTCGTTGTAGATTCTACTACTACTGGTTGACCGTCATCTCCTGTAATTGTTACGTTAGCTGCCACTGTTAATGGTTTAGCATTACCGATAAAGCCTGGTGCAGGTGTAAATGATACTGCTCCTGTAGTTCCATCAATAGCATACGTACCTTCTTCAGTCGTTACAGAATCTGTTTTCTTACCTGATACTGGATCTACTAGTTTGTAGTCAGATACTTCTGCATTATTTGGTAATCCAGTCTTGAATCCTGTTTCCATTGAATCAGTTTGTTCTTGACCTTCTGCACCAGATGATTTTTCAGGTTTAGAAACTACGATGTAGTAAGTTGTTTCTGCAACTGCGTCTTCTGTAACTTCTCCAGCATCTGTTTTTCCTACTGTTGGAGTTGTTACAACACCGTTTGAGTCAACAGCTCTTACTGTTACTTTGTAAGATCCGTATTGACCTAATGTATAAGCTGCAACTTCTGGATTTGATAAGTTTTCTGCAGCTTTTGTTTTTAATGCTGTACGTGCTGCTTCTACCGCTTTTTCTGCTTCTAAAGCTTCTTGACGACTTGAAGTAACTTTCGCTGTTAATTCAGGAAGTTTTCCTTGAGCTTCTTTTAATTTCTCATCTAAGCTAGCTTTGAAGTCTTTTACATCTTTAAGTTTCTTTTCAGCTAAGTCTTTCGCTGTTACAGAAATTGTACGAAGTTTTAGGTTCGCTAATGCTGCTTCTGCGTCTGCAATCATTTGTACTTGACGGTCTACTTGTTCTTGAATACCAGCAAGTTCATTTTGTGCTACTCGAACATCTTCAATCGCCGTTGCTGCTGCTTGTGTCTTTTCTGCAGCTGTACGTTGTGCTTGAATATAAGCTTTTTCTTCCGCATCTGCTAAGTTAAATTCTTTCTTAGTTCCATCTGGAGCTGTTACTGTTAATTTAGTTTTGATAGTTTCTGACTCAGCATCATCTGATTTATCATCAATAACATCTTCAAATTCTACATTTGCTTTAGGAGATTTTAGTAAATCTACAGAGTTATCTTTTGTTTCAGCATAGCTTGTAGATGAAGCAGTCGGTTTATCATTTTGGATAGATGCTACATCATTTCCAATTGCTTCACGATAAGATACATACCCTTTGAATCCTGAAGATGTTTCAATTGACCATCCTGCATTAGATTCTTTAGCTGTTACTGTTGAACCGTCAGAAGCTGTCCATTGTTTTGTTGCTGAATCATACTTCACTGTAACAATAAGGCCTTGTTTATCAGCTGTTTGTTCTCTTGGCACAGCTGTAACTGTACGAGTTACGTCTCCTACTGCAGTTACTTCACCATTTTTACGAATTTCTGCTACTTTATCAATTAAATTAGCTGCTGAAGAAGTTGCATTCCATGTACGTGTAAATTCATAAACAATAAAATCAACATCTCCATTTGCTTTTGCATCTGTATATACACGACGTTCTGTTAAAGTTGATGTTCCGTCTCCATTATCTTTTAATACGTATGCATCTTCATTAGCAAGAGTATATTTACCTGTTGCACGGTTAAATGTCGCTGTATAAGATTTTCCAGCTGCATCTTTTACTGTTGCAATTTCACGTTGAATATCTGCACGAACTTTATCTGTAGAGGCTTTTGCTTCGATACTATTAATTCCTACATATTGTGTTGAATCTGAAGTTACAGGTAATTCGAATTTAGTTGGTGCTGTTGCTGAAGCATCTGCTAATTGATCGCCTTCTTTTACTGCTTTATTCGTAGTTCCTGCGCCTACAGTCCATTTTCCATCTTTGACAACTAAGTTTGTTACAGTCCCATCAGGCATCGTGATTTCTGCTTTATTTGCTCCGTTTGATACTGTTACAGGAACTTTTGTTGCATAAGCTTCTACGTTAGATACTGTAATTTTTGGTGCTACTGCAATTGTAATATTTTCGTGAGCTTCTTGCCCGTCCATATTCCAGTCAACATTCTTAGCGTTTGTAGCGTTATTGTAGTCTTTTGCTAATGCAGCTACAGTATAGATTCCAGCTTCTGAAGCTGTTCCATGAATTTTCCCTGTTGTCGGATTATAACTTAATCCTGGAATTACGTCTGCAACTGAAGCGTCTTGACCTGTGTAAACACCATTTAACGTAGTATGAGCATTAACTGTTTGAGGTGATGTCATTGTTCTTATTTTTGTTCCATCAATAGCTGTAAATGTTGCTGCTTTTGATGTAGATGGAGCAGTTTTAGAACCTGCTACTACTTTAGAACCGTTATCTGCATACACATATCCAGCTCTTTCATCTTTATTCATTCCCTCGTTATCTACATATTTAATGTCATGGTCTACTTCATCTCCGATTGTAACCATTTTAGATGTTCCTAAAATAGATGGAGCTGATGAGTCTTGCCAGCCAATCCAACCAGCTGTTAAATCACGGAAAGTAACCTGTTGAGATTGTCCATCTTTTTCAACTGTTACGATATAACGCATATCATAAACACCATTTTGAAGGTTAGATGCTGCATACCCTTCTACTGTGTCTGTTTTTTCATTATACCCAGTACCTGGAATCAAGTTACTAAGGTCAATTTTTTTAATCGAATAACCTGCTGCCTCTGCTTCTTGTGATAAACTGAAACGTTTTTTCACATCTGTAATATATACATAGTGAGTTCCTTGTTCGTAAGTATAACCATAAATTTCAGTTGCTAGGTACTCGTAAGGTCCACCCGCTCCCCAGGTATTATTACCGTTATTTTTTCCACTAGCACGAACTTTACCTTTCCATAAAAGTGCTTCTTTTGCTAGTTTTTGAGCTTCAGTTTTTGATAAAGGAATATCTGTACGTCCACCTACATCTGGTCTTCCACTGTTAGCTGCTCCAATTTCTGTATTTTCTGATTGGTATCCGTGAACGTATATTCTATATTTATCGTTACCGTCTAATGTTTTATATGATTTACCTGTAGCTGTAAGAAATTCACCGTTTTCTTTTCTTAACTCTGTTGAATTTCTAGTGTATCCTTCATCAGCTGATAACGCTACACTATAGTTACCATCACGACCAATACCGTTTCGTTTCAATTCATCATAAACTGCCTGAATAGACTCGTTCAAACGGTTCAATTGGGCATCCACTTGTTCTTTTGTCAAGCTCTTATCTGCCAACAATTTGTTCGTTTCTGCTAGGACAGCTTGGTTTTTAGCAACTGCAGCTTCAACTGCTACTCTATTTTCTTCTGATACCTCTTTTTTACGAAGTTCTGTAGCAGCAAGTGTATTAGTTACATCAGCTTCTGATGAAACTTGTGTCAAGACAGTTGTTGCTTCAGAAACTGCTTTTTCTGTTGGTGTAGCGTTTCTTTCTGCTTCTGCTTTTGCTACCTTGTCTTTATCAGCCTGTTCTTTCTCTAATCCAAGTTTATTTGATTCAGTTACAACTGTTCCCAATGCAGAGAGAATATCTTTTTGGATATCTACCTCTTCTTGCTTAGCTGCTTCATTTGCTAAAACAGCTTTTGCAGTAGCTAAGGCTTCACGAGCATTGGCTATAACTGAAGGGTCTGCATTCTTAGTAGTTGAAAGTTTAGATTCTAAAGTAGTAATACTTGCTTCAAGAACAGCTTTATTTACTTTTTTAGTCTCTTCTGCTTTAACTTCTGTTTTTGCTTCCGTAGTTTTTCCAATTTCTGGCTTTACTTCTGTGGTATTCTGATCAGATTTTTCAGCTAGAGTTGCTGCTACGGTAGTTTCCGCACTTTGTACCTCTGTCGCTGAAACTGCTCCATTTCCTAAGAACATTAAACCAGCCGCAATCGCTACTGATGCTGCTCCAAAACTGTATTTACGAATCCCATAACGGATGTACTTTTCTACTCTAAAATCTTGTTGTTGCTTGCCTTTCATTGAGCCCAACAACCTCCTTTTATTTTCATCATGTTAGTTAAAAATTTCCAAAAAAATCCATCAACAATTTCTTTACATAATCGAGAGGAAATTTTATATAATTCACAATTAACATGTATATAAATAATATCACATCTTATCTCATTACACAAGATATTTGATTTATAATTTTTCAAAAAAATAACAATTTTCTAAGTAAAATTTAGGTAACATTTTACTTGAATTATCAGCATTTTATAAGGGTCATAATTTTTAAAATTGTCGCTTTTGTTCCTATTTTCTGAATATTTTCTACCCTCTTTTTATATTTAAATCTTCGTTATTTTTTATCATTATTTTTGTATATTTATTTAAAACTAACCTTGTAAAACGATTGCTTTATCTCATTTTTATATATTTTCCTTTTATCATTTAACTTTAGAAAGACGATTGCAAAACTTTCTACCAACTTTTGAGGTTTTCCGAGATAGTTGAATAATGAAGGGCTCTATAATATTTGTAGTGGGTAAATCCCCTATAGATATTATGGAGCCTATTTTTGTGTAGAAAAAAAGTCCCA
>NZ_JASOOK010000043.1:0-8701 GCF_030217725.1 Streptococcus sp. UMB1203
AATTCCACCATAAAAATCCGTTTTAGACTAATTTCCACTTTGGTCAGGCAAGTGGAAGTTACTTTGAGAAGTTACCTGGAAGAAAAAATCAAAATTAAACCGGATTTTTTCTTGACAATTATTCCTTTTACGTGTAAAATAGAATAGATCTTGAACTTGAAGGGAGTGAAAAAAATGTCTAAAACAGTAGTACGTAAGAATGAATCTCTTGACGACGCACTTCGTCGTTTCAAACGTGCGGTTACTAAAGCTGGTACTCTTCAAGAAACACGCAAACGTGAATTCTATGAAAAACCTTCTGTAAAACGTAAACGTAAATCAGAAGCAGCTCGTAAACGTAAAAAATTCTAATTAGAAATGAAAGGCTAGAGAAATCTAGTCTTTTTTCTTTTAATACTCTTCGAAAATCAAATTTAAACCATGTCAATGTCGCCTTGGATTATATATGTGACTGACTCCGTCAGTCTTATCTACAACCTCAAAGCAGTGCTTTGAGCAACCTGCGGCTAGTTTCCTAGTTTGCTCTTTGATTTTCATTGAGTATAAATAAATACTCCAAAGCCTGCAAAAATCTGAAATATCCTCCTACAATTTGATATAATAGAGAGAAGAACTCATTTGAAGGAGGAAATGATGTCGGTTTTAGTAAAAGAAGTGATTGAAAAGCTTAGACTAGACATTGTCTATGGCGAACCAGAATTACTTGAAAAGGAAATCAATACAGCGGACATTACGCGACCTGGTCTTGAAATGACGGGCTATTTTGACTACTACACACCAGAGCGGATCCAACTTTTGGGAATGAAGGAGTGGTCCTATCTTGTTTCGATGTCCTCTCACAACCGTTACCAAGTCTTGAAAAAAATGTTTCTACCTGAGACACCTGCGGTAATTGTTGCCCGTGGTTTGGTGGTTCCGGAGGAAATGTTAAAGGCAGCCAGAGAATGTAAGATTGCCATCTTAACTAGCCGTACGGCAACCAGTCGTTTATCTGGAGAGTTATCTAGTTATCTGGATTCACGTTTAGCAGAACGGACCAGTGTGCACGGTGTCTTGATGGATATCTATGGTATGGGTGTCTTGATTCAGGGTGATAGTGGCATCGGTAAGAGTGAGACAGGTCTGGAACTTGTCAAACGTGGCCACCGCTTGGTAGCTGATGACCGTGTCGATATCTTTGCCAAGGATGAGATTACTCTTTGGGGTGAACCAGCTGAGATTTTGAGACACCTGATTGAAATTCGTGGGGTTGGGATTATCGATGTCATGAGCCTCTACGGTGCGAGTGCTGTCAAGGATTCTTCACAAGTTCAGCTGGCTGTTTACTTGGAAAACTATGATACGCATAAGACCTTTGATCGTCTTGGAAACAATGCAGAGGAAATAGAAATTTCTGGCGTAGCCATTCCTCGTATCCGCATCCCAGTTAAAACAGGTCGTAATATCTCTGTCGTGATTGAGGCAGCTGCCATGAATTATCGTGCCAAGGAAATGGGCTTTGATGCGACGCGTTTGTTCGAAGAACGTTTGACAAATCTCATTGCTCAGAACGAGGTGCCGAATGCTTGATCCAATTGCTATTCATCTAGGCCCTCTAGCCATTCGATGGTATGCCTTGTGTATTGTGACAGGCTTGATTCTTGCGGTTTATTTGACCATGAAAGAAGCACCTAGAAAGAAGATCATACCAGACGATATTTTAGATTTCATCCTGATAGCTTTTCCTTTGGCTATTTTAGGAGCACGTCTCTATTATGTTATTTTCCGTTTTGA
Organism: Streptococcus sp. UMB1203; assembly: GCF_030217725.1. Lineage (GTDB taxonomy): Bacteria > Bacillota > Bacilli > Lactobacillales > Streptococcaceae > Streptococcus. Next base: position 1,774 of record NZ_JASOOK010000043.1, read on the forward strand.
TTACTATAGTCAGAACTTGGGAGAAATTTTTGCCATTTGGAATGGTGGTTTGGCTATTTACGGTGGTTTGATAACTGGGGCTATTGTACTCTATATCTTTGCTGATCGTAAACTCATCAATACTTGGGATTTCCTAGATATTGCGGCGCCTAGCGTCATGATTGCCCAAAGTTTGGGTCGCTGGGGCAATTTCTTTAACCAAGAAGCCTATGGTGCAGCAGTGGATAATCTGGATTATCTACCTGGCTTTATTCGTGACCAGATGTATATTGAGGGGAGCTATCGTCAGCCAACCTTCCTTTATGAGTCTCTATGGAATCTTCTTGGATTTGCCTTGATTCTGATTTTTAGACGAAAATGGAAGAGCCTTAGACGAGGTCATATCACTGCTTTCTATTTGATTTGGTATGGTTTCGGTCGTATGGTCATCGAAGGTATGCGGACAGATAGTCTCATGTTCTTTGGTCTTCGAGTGTCTCAATGGCTATCAGTTGTCCTTATCGGTCTTGGTATTTTTATCATTCTATATCAAAATCGAAAGAAGGCCCCTTACTATATTTCAGAGGAGGAAAACTAAATGTTAGAAGTTGCATATATTCTTGTAGCCCTTGCTTTGATTGTATTTTTAGTGTATTTAATCATTACTGTACAAAAGCTTGGACGTGTTATCGATGAAACAGAGAAGACGATTAAAACCTTGACTTCAGATGTGGATGTGACCTTGCATCATACCAATGAATTGCTGGCTAAGGTCAATGTCTTGGCAGATGATATCAATGTCAAGGTGGCAACGATTGATCCACTCTTTAGTGCAGTTGCAGATTTATCTCTATCTGTTTCAGATCTTAATGACCATGCGCGTGTATTGAGTAAGAAAGCTTCATCAGCTGGTTCAAAGACACTTAAGACTGGTGCAAGTTTGTCAGCTCTTCGTCTTGCAAGTAAATTTTTCAAAAAATAAAAAAGGAGAATTCTTATGGGTAAACTATCCTCAATCCTTTTAGGAACCGTTTCAGGTGCAGCTCTTGCCTTGTTTTTAACAAGCGACAAGGGAAAACAAGTTTGCAGTCAGGCTCAAGATTTTCTGGATGATTTGAGAGAAGATCCTGAGTATGCCAAGGAGCAGGTCTGTGAAAAACTGACAGAAGTCAAGGAGCAGGCTACAGATTTTGTTCTTAAAACCAAAGAACAGGTTGAGTCAGGTGAAATCACTGTTGACAGTGTCCTTGCTCAAGCTAAATCATGTGCTCGTCAAGCGACAGAAGCATCAAAAGATCGATTCAATAATCTCAAGGAACAATGGCAAGAAAAGGCTGAAGCTCTTGACCAAACAGAAGAGATTGTGATTGATATCAAAGAAGAAAAAATCTAGATTTGATGAGACTGGGCAAAAACTCAATTCTCGGAGAAAATGAAGTAGATTTTCCCACAATAAAACGCATAGTATCAAGGTTTTTCAAGACATGATATTATGCTTTTTTTTGATTTTGAAGACTTTTTGACAAACCTTTTTTAAAACACATGAGTGTTATGATTTTTTATGGTATAATGGCAGTGTTAGAAGTGAAATATTTACATTTTTTTATATTTTACTGATATTTTAGTAATATTAAGCAATCCATTTTCTATGATTAGAAATCAATGCGATAGTTTAGGACAAAGTAGAGGAAAAGCTCTAAAATTTTAGTCAAGAAACGGTTTAGTATTTTGTCAATGTAAAATATTAGAAGCCTCTATTTTGTAAAAAATAGTTAGAAAGAAAGTTGGTAAAATGAAAGATATTTTTAATAAACGTCAACGTTTTTCGATTCGAAAGTTTTCTGTTGGAGTGGCTTCGGTATTAATAGGAATTACCCTGTTTACACCATCTCAGGGAGTACTGGCTTCTACGGAAAATAATTTGGCAACAGAGATAGGAGTTAATTCTGAAAGGGAGAATTCGACCCCTACTGTGGAGAAAAAACAAGAGGCTCAAAATTCACCAGAAAATCGAGGTGATCTTTCCAGTCCAGTCCCAAAAGATACTCCAATCGAATCTACAAGGACTACAGAACCCGCTACATCTGGGGATAAAGAAAATAATAGCTTGACCACAAGGGCTTCCGTGGCGGGTGAAGACAGGTCAAGCACTCCAGCAGTGAGAGCAACATCAAATCCTTCCGAGGTTAAAAAGTATGAATTAACTGATGAGTATGCTAAGCAAATAAAAGCAGGAGTAATCGGTTCAGAAGGTAATAAGCTTGACAGTTTGTTATTAAACGGCCCTGAGTTAAGTCCCGAAGCTTATACAGATGATGATTACTTGAAGGATAAAGAAGAGCTTTATATTTATGAAAAAGGCGGGAAAAAGTATGTAGGCTACAATAGTCATCCTATGTTAGAAGATACTGATGGTGATGGTATTATTGACAGTAAAGAAAAGCCAGATGAAAAATTAAAATGGAATGTAAGTGAGCGCGATATGATTATGTTCATGGAATTGTCCTACCGTGATGATAATTATATTGATAGAGTGCTGGATCATAAGAAACCTTTAACAGAGTCAGAGTTATATAAAAAGAATGGTGACCGTAAACCACGTTATGAATATATGATGATGAATAAGGAATTAGGACCTTATTGGGAAAGGAAAAAAAGTTATCATACCTCCAGTGGACTAGATGCTGTCTTGTATGAAACGAAGAGTGATTTCTTATATTTACCAAATGGAACTGCACAAGTATTAGCCTTTCGTGGAACAAGTGATGTGAAAGATATTAAAGCAGATATCACTCTGGGAACTGGAAGAAATCCTCAACAGGGGATAGATGCAGAAAATATCATGCGCGAACTAGCTAAAGATAAGAGCATTACCAATCTTTATTTAACAGGACATTCTTTAGGAGGATATTTAGTACAACGGGCAATGGTTGAAGCCTATGAGCTGGCATATTCTGACAGCAGAGTCATGTCTCCTAAAGAACAGTTGGCTTATAGAAACTTTTATAATAATGTATTAAAAAAAGGAACAACATTTAATGCCCCAAAAGTAGTGACGAGTTTGGTTTCTGGTCGTGAATTTTGGCAAAAAGGTTTAGATAGCAAAAAAATAGCTAAGTCTGGTAAAATGACTCATTATATTGTTGATAATGATTCGACGATAAGAAAAGGTGTCAGCAATGATAGTGATGTTGTTATCAATGTTGGACCAACAAGTGGAGGTCATAGTTCACGTTCTTATTTTGAAGCCGATATGATTAATAGACGGTCAGAGTTTATATCTGGGAAACGAATTTCCTTAGATGGGACAGGTTATCAGGATAAAAAAATTACAACAAGTAAATCTGTAGAAAAAGTTGGAGAAACTGCTGTATATAGTAAGCGCGGAGATGACATCATTAAGTCAACAACTGTTAGTATGAAAAATCCTGATACAGGACAGATTACTAAAAATACACTTGATGAAGTGTTCAAGAAAGATGGTGCCAAATCTACAGTTGCCGTTACACCACTTGAGCCAAGTGTTCGTTATGATAAAGATGCCACAAGAGCCAAAGGTGAAGCAAAAATCACAGTAGCTGGTACTCCAGGCACTAGAACAGTAACTACCACTTATACTGTGAATCCTACAGATGGAAGCCTCATTACGCATGAGGAACCTGCAGTAGTAGTTCCCGCAACGCCTACAGTGGTCAAAGTGCCAGCTAAAGATGAGGTCGAATACCTCAAAGAAGGCGATGATGTTGTTAAGAAAACCATAACTTACACGGTCAATGCAAGTACAGGCAACCTTACTTCAACAGAGAAAAAGGAAGTGTTCAAGAAAGATGGAGCCAAGGCTAAGGTTGTTGTTACGCAATTACAGCCAAGTGTTCGTTATGATAAAGATGCCACAAGAGCCAAAGGTGAAGCTAAAGTCACAGTAGCTGGTACTCCAGGCACTAGAACAGTAACTACCACTTATACTGTGAATCCTACAGATGGCAGCCTTATTCCACATGAAGAACCGGCAGTAGTAGTTCCATCAAAATCGACAGTGGTTAAAGTGCCAGCTAAGGATGAGGTTGAATACCTCAAAGACGGCGATGATATTGTTAAGAAGACTACAACTTACGAAGTGAATGAAAGTACAGGCAACCTTATTCCAACCGTAAGGAAAGACATTACCAGTCCAAATGGCGTCAAATCCAAAGTCGTAACCAAAATAATTCCGGTCACAATACGGTATGAAGCAGATAAAACCAAAGATGTAGGAAATACTACGGTTACTAATAATGGATCTGAAGGTAAGATAGTAACAACAACATCAACACTTGTTAATGAAACTAATGGTACAGTAACGGATGGAACACCGGTTGTTAGTAGAACAGAAATGGTACCAAAAGTCGTTAAAGTTGGTGCCAAAGACAAAATAGTAGAAACCCCGATTGAACCCACAGTGGTTTATGAAAAAGATGATACTCGTGACTTCGGTACACCAGATCAGCGTACTGAGGGTGAAAAAGGTAAAGCAGTTACTACAACCACTTACGATGTAGATCCAAAGGACGGTCATATCACAGAACACGTTGGTAATCCAGTCGTCACCCCGGCAGGTAAGACAATCGTTAAAGTAGGAGCTAAAACTAAGGTTGAACGCTCTAAAGATCCTGAAGGTCGTGAAGTTATCAACATTACAACTTATGAAGTTGATCCAAAAACAGGTAAGGTGAATCCTACAACAGTAACGACTTACGGAACAAGGAAAGAACCGACGGTTGAGAAGAAGGTAGTACCATCTCCAGTACGTTACGAAAAAGATGATAGGAAAGAAAAAGGTACTGAAGTAATCACCGTTAAAGGTGAAGATGGTGAAGATAGTATCACAACAACGTACAGAGTAAATCCAACAACAGGGGAAATTACCCCAACTGTAGGAAAAACAGTTCGTACGAAAGAACCAACAGAAACAGTTGTAAAAGTTCCAGCCAAAGACAAAATAGTAGAAACCCCGATTGAACCCACAGTGGTTTATGAAAAAGATGATACTCGTGACTTCGGTACACCAAATCAGCGCACTGAGGGTGAAAAAGGCAAAACAGTTACTACAACCACTTACGATGTAGATCCAAAGGACGGTCATATCACAGAACACCTTGGTAACCCAGTCGTCACCCCAGCAGGTAAGACAATCGTTAAAGTAGGAGCTAAAACTAAGGTTGAACGCTCTAAAGATCCTGAAGGTCGTGATGTGATTGATACCACTACCTATGAAGTTGATCCCAAAACAGGTAAGGTGACTCCGACAACAGTAACTACTTACGGAACAAGGAAAGAACCAAAAGTAGAGTTAGAACAAGATCCTAAGGCAGGTGACGATACAGCAACACCGAAGAAACAAGATGGCTCAACATATCCACCAGGAACTAAGGTAGAAATCCCAGGCGAAGATGGTAAAGGTAAAGTACCAAACAGTGATCTACCAGATGTAGAAAAACCAGGTACAGGTACGATTACTGAGCCAGGTAAACCATCTGTGGAAGTTCCTAATGTAACAACTCCACCTAATGTAACAATTTTTGAAAATGGTATATTACCAGATTCAATTGAATTGCCAGAGCTAATGATTGAGGTTCGCTGGATTGACGAAGATGGAAATGTGTTGAAACCATCCCTTAAGACTGGTAATGAAAAGGATGCTGAACATGGATCAATTCCAGGATATGAATTTGTACGAACTGTGATAGCTGAAAATGAACCAGTAATTACCCACATTTTCAGCAAAGTAAGTGGAACTATAAATACAATTCCAGTAACTTCACCTAAGGTAACAATTTTTGAAAATGGTATATTACCAGATTCAATTGAATTGCCAGAGCTAATGATTGAGGTTCGATGGATTGATGAAGATGGAAATGTATTGAAACCATCCCTTAAGACAGGTAGTGAAAAGGATGCTGAACATGGATTAATTTCTGGATATGAATTTGTACGGACTGTGATTGATGAAAATGAACCAGTAATGACTCACATTTTCAGAAAAGTAAGTTCAAGCACAACTCCAATTCCAATTCCAGTAACACCTGATACTAATGGAAATTCTGCTCACGATACATCTACGCTAACAACTCCAACTCCAGTTACGCCAGTAATACCTGATGCTAATGGAAATCCTGGTCACGATACAGCTACACCAACAATTCCAGATGCAGTTACTCCGAATGCAAATCATGAAGATACTACAGATGCTATTGATAGTGGAGCTAAGTCAAATGAATCTCAAAATGTATTACCAAATACAGGAACAGAATCAAATGCGACTCTTGCATCTCTAGGGCTTCTTGGCATGTTAAGTGGTCTCGGACTTGTTCTTGGAAAGAAAAAAGAAGACTAAAAATTTAGTCAAAATGTGAACTGTTCATTGTTAAGTGGACAATGAGCCCAAAAGATCAAGAAACAGCCTTGTTCCTCATTTCAAGAGGTGCAAGGCTGTTGTTGTATTTTTAAAAAGTGGATGCTAATATTTGTAGGAATACTCAATAAAAATCAAAGAGCAAACTAGAAAGCCAGGAGCAGGTAGTACTTGAGTACGACAAGCCGACGCTGACGTGGTTTGAATTTGTTTTTTGAAGAGTATAAGAAGTTATCGATTGGGGCATAGAGCCAGTCATCTGTTACCATTAAATTTTCTAGATGATTATTTTTTACTATTAAAAATGACGATGAATTATCGTAGTTACAGATTTATTTTAAAGCTAGAGAGTTGCTTGTATTCAGATACATAACATAATAACATTTTATGAATAACTAAATATTTTAACTTTTATTGACGTTGGAATTCTGTTTTTTGTTGTTTAAATATATTAAAAATGGTATAATTGAGTTGTGATAGCTGTGATAGCTGTGATAGCTGTGATAGCTGTGATAGCTGTGATAGCTGTGATAGCTGTGATAGCTGTGATAGCTGTGA
>NZ_JASOOK010000044.1:0-7546 GCF_030217725.1 Streptococcus sp. UMB1203
TGGGACTTTTTTTCTACACAAAAAAGGCTCCATAAGATCCATAGGGGATTTACCCACTACAAATATTATAGAGCCCAAAAATTTTGTAAATAGCGTATAATATAGTATGAATGAGAAAAATAAAGGGATTTAAAAATGAATAAACGTTTCTTGTTACCTGTCTTATCGTCAGCCCTATTGGTCCCAGTCTTATTGGCTGGGCATGCTTATGCTGATGAAACGGCTAGTTCTATAGAGAAGTCACCTGCTGTAGTAGCTCCCGCGGCTCCAACAACAGAGTCGGGGACTCCCACACCTACTGTTTCTGAGGAAGCAAAGGAAGCTCCTGTTGAGTCTACTAAAAACGAAGAAAAAGACACCGTTATCTTACACACCAATGATGTTCATGGTCGTATCGTAGAGGAAAAGGGCGTTATTGGAGATGCCAAGCTAGCGACTGTTATCGAGCAGGAACGCGCGAAATCAAATCAAAATACTCTCGTCGTAGATGCTGGAGACGCCTTCCAAGGTTTACCGATTTCCAACTCTACAAAGGGTGAAGCACGCGCCGAAATTCTCAATCAGATGCAGTATGATGCCATGGCAGTAGGAAACCATGAGTTTGACTTTGGTTTAGATGAAGCTAAGAAATACAAGGAAATCTTGAAATTCCCATTACTTAGCTCAAATACCTATGTCAATGGTACCCGTCTCTTTGAATCTTCTACAATCGTTGACAAAGATAAGACTGTGGAAGGTGATGAGTTTGTTGTAATTGGCGTGACAACACCGGAAACAGCTACCAAAACTCACCCTAAAAATGTCAAAGGGGTAACCTTTACAGATCCAATCACAGAGGTGAATAAGGTTATTGAAGAAGTGCAAGCCAAGTCAAGTTCCGAAGGCAAGGACTACAAACACTATGTCGTCCTCGCTCACTTAGGTGTAGATACGACAACACCAGTCGAATGGCGTGGTTCAACTTTGGCAGAAGCCTTGTCTAAAAATCCTCGTTTGAAAGGGAAACGCGTAACAGTAATCGATGTTCACTCTCATACAGTAGAATCAACAACCTATGGGGAAAATGTTACCTATAGCCAGACAGGAAGCTACCTTCATAATGTAGGGAAAATCACCTACAAATCACGCCAGCTTTTGGGAAATCCAACTCAGATTGCGGCTGCTGATGCCAAAAAACTACCATCAAATCCAACAGTTGAAAAACTAGTCAAAGACATTAAACAAAAATACGATGCTGAAAATGCTGTTGAAGTCGTTTCAAACAGCCCTGTAGAACTCAACGGAGATCGTGAAAATGTTCGGGTTCGTGAAACCAACCTCGGAAACGTCGTAGCAGACTCCCTCTATCAGTACGGTCAGACAGGATTTAGCCATCCGACAGACATCGCTGTGACAAATGGTGGTGGCTTGCGTGAAACCATTGCAAAAGGCAAACCGATTACGAAAGGAAATGTCATTGCCGTTCTTCCATTTGGAAATACCATCTCACAAATCCAAGTGACTGGGCAACAAGTTTTGGATATGTTTGAAAAATCACTCGGATCTATCTTGCAGGTCGATAAGGATGGCAAGAAGGTCTTGGATGAGAACGGACAACCATTGCTAGAACCAAGTGGTGGCTTCTTGCAAGTTTCAGGTGTGAAGGTCTACTATGATACTAACTTACCATCAGGCAAACGTGTTTTGGCAATCCAGGTTAAAAATCGCGCGACTAGTCGTTATGAGCTCCTTGATCTCGCAAAAATCTACTATCTCGCAACCAATGATTTCCTAGCTGCAGGAGGCGATGGCTACACTATGTTAGGTGATGCACGAGAAGAAGGTCCTTCTATGGATGCAGCCTTTGAAGAATATTTGAAAACCGCTGATTTGAGTCAGTATGAAAAGATTAATCCAAACTCACGGACGATTTCTGTCGATTCTAAAAACTTTAGTCTACCTACAGAAACTTCTCAAACGGATGCAGCTACAGGTGATGCAAATACTACTGTGAAAGTTTCTTATGAGGTGGCAGGTCAATTTAGCAAGAAGGAAGTCGTTTCAGAAAAAGTTCTTCCAAATACAGGTAGTGAACAATCTATTTTCTTGCTTTTCATGGGAATGGTCGCAGGGTTAGCAGGTATCTTTGTAAGTCGAAAATCACAGCAAAAATAAGTTAAATTTCAAATCTATAGGAGTCTAGGGAAACGTTTTTATAGCTCTTTCCCTTGACTCTTTTTTTGCTTGTGATATAATTAACTGGTAAATAAAATTCCAAAGAATAGTATTTTTCTCTTAAAAAAGAGAAGTCCAAAAGGAAAGGAGTCAGATATGAGACAGCTAGCTAAGGATATCGATGGCTTTTTGAATGAGGTGATTTTGCAGGCAGAAAATCAGCATGAAATCCTAATAGGTCATTGCACTAGCGAGGTGGCCCTGACCAATACTCAGGAGCACATTCTCATGCTCTTGTCAGAGGAATCTTTAACAAATTCAGAATTGGCCCGTCGTCTCAATGTCAGTCAGGCGGCAGTTACCAAGGCCATTAAGTCTTTGGTCAAGGAAGGAATGTTGGAGACATCCAAGGATCCTAAGGATGCGCGTGTGATTTTTTATCAGTTGACTGACTTGGCTCGTCCAATCGCTGAGGAGCACCATCATCACCATGAGCATACACTTTTAACCTATGAACAAGTGGCGACTCAGTTTACTCCAAATGAACAAAAAGTGATCCAGCGGTTTTTGACTGCTTTAGTGGGAGAAATCAAATAATGAGATACATTACGGTAGAGGATTTATCCTTCTATTATGATAAGGAGCCCGTTCTTGAACATATCAATTATAGTGTTGATAGTGGGGAATTTGTTACCTTGACAGGGGAAAATGGGGCAGCTAAGACGACACTGATCAAGGCCAGTCTTGGAATCCTCCAGCCACGCATTGGAAAGGTGACCATTTCAAAGACAAATACGCAGGGTAAGAAATTGAGAATAGCTTACCTTCCTCAACAGATTGCCAGTTTTAATGCTGGTTTTCCAAGTACGGTTTATGAGTTTGTCAAGTCGGGTCGCTATCCGCGAAAAGGTTGGTTCCGTCGTTTGAATGCTCATGATGAGGAGCATATCAAGGCTAGTTTGGACTCAGTTGGCATGTGGGAACACAGAGACAAACGCTTGGGTTCTCTATCTGGAGGACAAAAGCAGCGAGCGGTAATCGCGCGTATGTTTGCTTCGGATCCAGATGTGTTTATCCTAGATGAGCCGACAACGGGGATGGATGCAGGAAGTAAAAACGAATTTTACGAACTCATGCATCACAGCGCCCATCATCATGGCAAGGCTGTTTTGATGATTACTCATGACCCTGAAGAAGTTAAGGACTATGCGGATCGCAATATTCATCTAGTTCGTAACCAAGACTCGCCATGGCGTTGTTTCAACGTTCATGAGAATGATCAGGAGGTGGGCCATGCTTAGTTTGTTATCTTATGACTTTATGCAGCGTGCCTTTCTGGCGGTTATTGCCATGAGTCTTTTCTCGCCGGTATTGGGGACCTTCCTTATCTTACGCCGTCAGAGTTTGATGAGTGATACTCTTAGCCACGTCTCGCTTTCGGGTGTAGCCTTTGGGTTGGTTTTGGGGATTTCTCCGACTATTTCCACTATTGCTATTGTCTTGATTGCGGCGGTCTTTCTGGAGTATCTCCGTACGGTTTACAAGAGCTTTATGGAAATCGGGACAGCTATCCTCATGTCAACAGGTCTGGCTGTTTCTCTGATTGTGATGAGCAAGGGTAAAAGCTCGAGTTCAATGAGTTTGGACCAGTATCTTTTTGGTTCAATCGTGACTATCAGCGAAGAGCAGGTTGTTTCCCTCTTTGTCATTGCGGTGGTTGTTTTGATTTTGACCTTCCTCTTCCTTCGTCCGATGTACATTTTGACCTTTGATGAGGATACGGCCTTTGTGGATGGCTTGCCAGTGCGTACCATGTCCATTCTTTTTAACATGGTGACAGGGGTGGCCATTGCCCTTATGATTCCAGCTGCGGGAGCTCTTCTGGTATCGACTATTATGGTCTTGCCAGCTAGTATTGCCCTGCGATTGGGGAAAAACTTTAAATCAGTTATGTTGCTTGCCAGTGCGATTGGATTTTTGGGAATGGTAGCAGGACTTTACATTTCCTACTATGCAGAAACACCTGCAAGTGCAAGTATTACCATTATTTTTGTAACTGTTTTCTTGCTAATCAGTTTAGTAAGACGTTTTATCAAATAGGAGATGAACATGAAAAAAATTAGCTTATTGCTAGCCAGTCTATGTGCCCTGTTTTTAGTGGCTTGTTCCAATCAAAAGCAGGCAGATGGCAAACTCAATATTGTGACAACCTTTTACCCTGTCTATGAATTTACCAAGCAAGTCGCAGGAGATACTGCTAATGTAGAACTCCTCATCGGTGCTGGTACAGAACCCCATGAATATGAACCGTCTGCCAAGGCAGTTGCCAAAATCCAAGACGCAGACACCTTCGTTTATGAAAATGAAAACATGGAAACTTGGGTACCTAAATTGCTAGATACCTTGGATAAGAAAAAGGTGAAAACCATCAAGGCGACAGGCGATATGTTGCTTTTGCCAGGTGGTGAGGAAGAAGAGGGAGACCATGACCATGGCGAAGAAGGCCATCACCATGAGTTCGATCCCCATGTTTGGTTATCACCAGTTCGTGCTATTAAACTAGTAGAGCATATCCGTGACAGTTTATCAGCAGATTATCCTGATAAAAAAGAGACCTTTGAGAAGAATGCTGCTGCCTATATCGAAAAATTACAAGCCTTGGATAAGGCTTATGCAGAAGGATTGTCTCAAGCAAAACAAAAGAGCTTTGTAACGCAACACGCAGCCTTTAACTATCTCGCTTTAGACTATGGACTCAAACAAGTCGCAATCTCAGGCCTCTCTCCAGATGCAGAACCATCAGCTGCACGTCTGGCAGAATTGACAGAGTACATCAAGAAAAATAAAATTGCATATATCTACTTTGAAGAAAATGCCTCACAAGCCCTTGCTAACACACTTTCAAAAGAGGCAGGTGTCAAAACAGATGTCCTCAATCCTTTAGAAAGTCTGACAGAAGAGGACACCAAGGCTGGCGAAAACTACATCTCCGTTATGGAGAAAAACCTCAAGGCTCTGAAACAAACAACGGACCAAGAAGGTTCAGCTATCGAACCTGAAAAGGCAGAGGATACCAAGACAGTTCAAAATGGTTACTTTGAGGATGCAGACGTCAAGGACCGCACTTTGAGTGACTATGCAGGTAACTGGCAATCAGTTTATCCTTTCCTTGAAGATGGCACGTTTGATCAAGTCTTTGACTACAAGGCTAAGTTGACTGGTAAGATGACCCAGGCTGAGTACAAGGCTTACTATACAAAAGGCTATCAGACAGATGTCACTAAGATCAACATTACTGATAATACTATGGAATTTGTTCAAGGTGGACAAAGCAAGAAATATACTTACAAGTATGTTGGCAAGAAAATCTTAACTTACAAGAAAGGCAATCGTGGCGTGCGCTTCCTTTTTGAAGCCACAGATGCAGACGCTGGACAGTTCAAGTATGTTCAGTTTAGTGACCATAATATCGCCCCAGTTAAGGCAGAACATTTCCATATTTTCTTTGGAGGCACAAGTCAAGAAGCCCTCTTTGAAGAAATGGATAACTGGCCAACCTACTACCCAGATAACCTATCTGGCCAAGAAATTGCTCAAGAAATGTTGGCGCATTGATGAGAAATCGACTAGTTCATAGGAGCTAGTCGGTTTTTGGGTACTAGATAGCTAGCTTCATTATAGACCTTTCAGAACTTTAAAAAATAAATAAAACTTTTGAAATATCGGGGCTTATATGTTAGAATAATTTTATCGGATAAGGTTCATTAGAACACCAAAGCCCCTAACTACTGCCATAGTTAAGGGCTTTTTTGACGTATCTTAGCGATTTAACGGGTGTTGATAGGCTAGTCATTCGGTCTACTTCTTACCATCTAGCCATTTGCAAACGAAATACAAGATAATTCCTGCTATAACATCCGCTATAATAGTAAGAGCGAGCTCTGGGATAAGGCTCATTAGTTTCACTCCTTTCACGAACCGTAAGGAATGTAATCGGTAACCGATGACAAAAATAGTATACACATCAAATTTAGATTATCAACATTGCTTAATGCTTGAACTATTGGAGTGCGGTTCCCTTCAATGATGTTTTTTGTGAGTCTTTTAAAGGGATTAACCGTTACTTGTTTCGTTTCTTTGTCCACGACTTGTAAAGCTCAGATAGTACTTAGATACTAGAAATACTCTGAGCACGGTTTATAACATATGTAACTTAAATTGACAGAGATTTGACGACAATGTGACAATTCACCTCTAATTATTGACATTTCAGGAAAAATCGCAGTAAAAACTGCACATCCTTCTTTAAATGTGCTATAATACAGAAAAAAATAATGATGGAGGTCGTCGCGATGATAACAACATTTTTGATGATTTTTGTGGTGGTTTGTGTGCTCCTATTGGTGATAGTCACACTGAGTACAGTTTATGTGGTTCGTCAGCAGTCGGTGGCGATTATTGAACGCTTTGGGAAATACCAAAAGGTTGCCAATAGCGGTATTCATATTCGCTTGCCTTTTGGGATTGACTCGATTGCAGCGCGGATTCAGTTGCGCTTGTTGCAAAGTGATATTGTGGTTGAGACTAAGACCAAGGACAATGTGTTCGTTATGATGAATGTGGCGACTCAGTACCGTGTCAATGAGCAGAGCGTGACAGATGCCTACTATAAACTCATGCGTCCAGAATCTCAGATTAAATCTTATATCGAAGATGCTCTTCGCTCTTCTGTTCCAAAATTAACCTTGGATGAATTATTTGAGAAAAAAGATGAGATTGCCCTTGAGGTTCAACACCAAGTAGCAGAAGAAATGACAACTTACGGCTACATTATTGTGAAAACCTTGATAACCAAGGTTGAACCAGATGCAGAAGTCAAGCAATCCATGAATGAAATCAATGCGGCGCAACGTAAGCGGGTCGCAGCGCAAGAATTGGCGGAAGCCGATAAGATTAAAATCGTCACTGCAGCTGAAGCCGAAGCAGAAAAAGATCGCCTCCATGGTGTGGGGATTGCCCAACAACGTAAGGCGATTGTGGATGGATTGGCAGAGTCTATCACAGAACTCAAGGAAGCCAATGTTGGTATGACAGAAGAGCAAATCATGTCCATTCTTTTGACCAACCAGTATTTGGATACCTTGAATACCTTTGCCTCTAAAGGCAATCAAACGATCTTTTTACCAAATACGCCAAATGGTGTGGATGATATCCGTACACAAATCTTGTCAGCCCTTCGTGCTGAGAAGAAATAATAGACTAAAGAGCCTGGAGTCAGGCTCTTTTTGTATTACCCTTGTAGCTTTGAGGATTAAAGGCTCTTTGTCAACTGTAGTGGGTTGAAGAAAAGCTAAGCTCTAGAAAGGACAGATTTAGTCCTTTCTTTTTTGAT
>NZ_JASOOK010000045.1:0-6843 GCF_030217725.1 Streptococcus sp. UMB1203
AAAAGGACTTAGCCCTGTACAATACAGAACTAAATCCTTTGCTTAAATTAATTGTCTAACTTTTTGGGGTCAGTACACACCAGATCTCAGCCTTTTTCTTTATCCCAAAACCAATTCATCACTGACTAGACTTTGGCCACTATTTTTCTGGAAGAGATGCATGAGATCTTCAACCGTCAGATGCTTTTTCTCCTCTCCCTTGACATCCACCACTATCTTACCCTGATAGAGCATAATGAGACGATTGCCGTACTCAATCGCATGGTTCATATCGTGGGTAATCATCAAAGTCGTCAACTGATGGTGTTCCACAATCTTTTGCGTCAAATCCATCACCATTTGACTCGTTTTCGGGTCAAGTGCCGCAGTATGTTCATCCAAAAGCAAGAGTTTGGGTTTCACCAGAGCTGCCATGACTAGGGTCAAAGCCTGTCTTTGTCCTCCTGAGAGATATTGAGTATCTACTTTTAAGCGGTTTTCAAGGCCAATATTCAACTCCTTCAAGGCCTCTTGGAACTCGATTCTATCCTTCTCCTTCACACCCCAGCCAAGCCCTCTCTTCTGCCCGCGTCTCAAGGCAATAGCCATATTCTCCTCAATCGTCAAACGAGAAGCTGTTCCCATCTTAGGATCTTGAAAAACACGTGCAATATCCTTGGCTCTCTTTCTTACACTCAGATTTTTAATGGATTTGCCTGCCAATAAAAGGTCCCCTTCGTCCACCGATAGATTGCCAGCCAAGATATTCATCAAAGTGGATTTCCCTGCTCCATTTCCACCAATCACAGAGATAAAATCTCCCTCTTCAACCTCTAAATCTAATCCTTTGAGGACATGGTTCTCATTGACCGTCCCTGCTTCAAATGTTTTGTGAATATTTTCAAGTGTTAACAAACTTACCATAACTTTCTCCTCCTATTCATTTCTCAATTTCAGACCACGAATCTTTAATCTCTTTTGCAATTCTGGTGCAAATAAAACTAAGGCTAGCAAGATTGCATTAAAGAGACGTACCAAGTTTTGATCTAGATTTGGAATTTCATAGATATTTAAAATAATCAAACGGTATACAATAGCACCGATTCCGATGGATAATAAGCGGCTTCCAATGGTCAAGTCGTGTATCAAGACTTCCGCAATAATCACTGCACTCAAACCAACAACGATGGTTCCTGTCCCAGAAGTCACATCTGAAAATCCATCATTTTGGGCAAACAAGGAACCACATAGGGCAATCAAACCGTTTGAAATCATGTAACCAACAATCTTCATGGTGTCTACATTGACCCCATTGGCCTCACTCATCGGAATATTATCCCCAGTCGAACGCAAGACCAAACCAATCTCCGTCTTCATCAAAAGAGTCAAGACCAAACAAACAAGTAAGAGACAGGCCAAACTGAATGAGAAAACAGCTTCTTCATTTGACAGACCCAAGCTCGCCAATTGTTTAAAGACGGTTGCAGAATCTCCCAAGGAAAGATTGGGCACACTTCCCATGATTTTAATATTGATGGAATAAAGCCCTGTCAAGGTCACAATCCCTGTCAAGAGAGCTGGGATTTTCATCTTGGTGTGGAGCATTCCTGATACTAGACCTGCTACCATACCTGCCAGCAAAGCAAGTAAGGTCGCAATCCAAGGATTTGTCCCTGCCTGTATCTGTGATACAACGACTGCTGCCCCCAGAGGAAAGGCTCCTTCAGCAGTCATATCTGCAATATCCAAAATACGGAAAGTCAAGTAGACCCCAATAGCCATAATCGACCATAGCAAACCTTCTGATAAACTAGATAACACAAAATTCATCCTTAACCTCCTTATTCCTTGCCTTCTAACTTACTAATATCAATTCCTAGTGCATCTGCCATTTCTTGATTGGTATGCAATTCCAGTTTTTCAGGCAACTCAACTGCTATATTTTCTGGCTTCTCACCTTTTAAAACACGAATCAGCATGCGAGCTGTCTGTCTTCCCAATTCTTCATAATTAGTTCCGTAGTTATACAAGCCACCCACAGCAATCATTTCTGTTGAACCACCAAATACCGGAACCTTGTGTTTAATAGAAACCTGCTTGACTGTTTCCATGGTTGATGAAATGATATTATCCGTTGGTACAAAAACCATATCCACCTCTGCCATCAAACTCTCTGCTGCCGCCTTGACGTTGTTACTGTCCAAGATTGTTTTTTCAACAACACTAAAGCCTTTTTCTTCCAAAAGACGCTTAGCTTCATCCTTTTGGAAAACTGAGTTTGGCTCGCTCTGAGTATAAAGAATTCCAATCGTTTTAGCCTTGGGTAACACTTTCTTTATCAAATTGATTTGGGTTGAAATGGCATCTGATGACTGGTCGCTTGTCCCAGTCACATTGCCCCCAGGGTGTTCTCTTGACTCAACCAACTTGGCACTGACAGGATCTGTTACCGCTGAAAAGATAACCGGTGTCGTTTGTGTTGTATTGGCCAAGCTCTGAGCAGAAGGCGTTGCGATAGCTAGAACGACATCACTAGATTCTGCTAGTTGCTGGGAAATCGTTTTAAGATTTCGTTGTTCTCCCTGTGCATTTTGCAAATCAATCTCGATATTTTTCCCTTCAATATAGCCTTGCTTGGCCAACTCATCCACAAAACCTTCTCTAGTAGCGTCTAAGGACTGGTGGGTAATAAATTGTGAAATACCGATACGAAATACATCTTTTTTCTTATCTGCCTTCAACTGATGCAAACTGATCAGAGAGGTCAAGAGAATTCCCACTACCAAGAGGGGTGCTAGTAATTTCCGAACAACTTTCATAATGAAACTCCTTCTCAGAAAAGATAAAACAAAAAACCGCCTAGATACTATCTAAACGGATGCTTGAAATAATCTAACAAGTTACAACTTAGCTAGTCCATTTAGATATTCATCTATATGGACCACAATCAAAAATCTTAGCCACATAGATACAAACAAATTGCTTGAACTGTTTGCATCCATGGTGACATGTCTACAAACACTATCTAAAGTAGCTAAAGTAAAAGTTTTGATTCATCGTTACAGCTTGTCTCTTATTCATTTCTTTTTCTGCTTTCTTTTTTGATGTTTCCTATCTTACCACCTTTTTCATCACCTGTCAAGAATATTTCAGAATTTTTTAAAATTTTTCGAAAATTCTTTCATAATTCTTTTAGGATAATTTCAAAGATTTGCCCATTAGACAAAATAGAACGATTTGAATACTTTTATAGTATTTAGTTGTACTAGAGTCTTTTAAAAGTGTTTTGATAACTTGTATTTCTTCTTTGGTTGATTTCATATCACTATTATATAATGCGTTTTGATTTTAGTATAGTATTAAACTGACTCTTGGCAGTCGGACAAAAAATCGACAGTTATTTTATACTGTTTAAAACCAATAGTCAATACGACAATCTCTTTACTTTTCGGTTATCAACTCTGTAGATTGCTAACATATCCAAAATAAGCCAAGTATCCCGAGGATAGGCAGCAGAAATGAATTATTTATACTCTGGATACCACTTCAAATCACGAACTGCTTTGGCCATATCTGTTTCCTTAGCGCGTGCAAGACCTTGCTCTTGTGCTTTTTTAGCGACTGCTTCTGCTACTTTAATAGAAACATCTGCTACATACTTGAATGGTGGCAAGACAGGAGCTCCTGGTTGGCCTGGATTGACAATACCACTCAATGAATGCGCCGCTGCTCCAATCATTTCATCAGTCAAAAGACTTGCTTCAGAAGCCAGCATACCTAGACCAAGACCTGGGTAAATCAGGGCATTATTTGCTTGACCAATCACATAGTCTACACCTTTATAAGAAACCGTATCAGCAGGAATTCCTGTTGCGACAAAAGCTTTGCCATCTGACCATTCAATCAAATCTTTGGCACTAGCTTCTGCCAATTTAGTTGGATTTGACAAAGGGAAGATCATTGGACGTTCTATGTTTTCACACATAGCTTCTACTATTTCTTTAGTGAAGGTATTAGGCTGAGTTGAAGTTCCTACAAGAATGGTTGGCTTCACAGTCTTCACTACTTCAAGCAGGTCAGTCAACTTATCTGCGTTACTAAAGTCAGCACGTTTCTTAGCAAATGGTTTTTGCTCTGGTGTCAAGTCATCCATGTCATCAAAGAGAAGACCTTGTTTATCAACCATAAAGAAACGTTTATAGGCTTCTTCTTCAGAAAGACCTTCACTTACCATTTCACGAAGAACACGAGAGGCAATTCCTGCACCCGCAGTACCACCACCATAGCAGAGATAAACTTGATCTGTTAATTTTTCACCACTAATATCCAGCGAACCAAAGATACCACCCAAGGTAACGATTCCTGTACCTTGAATATCATCATTAAAGGTCGGAATTTGTTTCCGGTATTTTTCAAGAATATTGGCAGCATTCAAGCGGCCGAAGTCTTCCCAGTGAAGGTAGAGTTTAGGAAAGAGACGTTCTGCTGTTTGAACAAATTGGTCAATGAAGTCGTAGTAACGATCTCCGCGGACCCGTTCGTGACGATTTCCTAAGTAATTAGGATTGTTACGAAGTTCTTCACGGTTAGTCCCTGCATCAATGACTAAAGGAAGGACCATCGAAGGATCGATTCCAGCAGCACCTGTATAGACCATCAATTTCCCAACAGAAATATCGACACCATTTGTTCCCCAGTCGCCAATTCCAAGGATTCCTTCTGCATCTGTTACAACAATGAGACGAATCTCGCGACCCCCGGCAGCGTTTTTCAAAGTAGCTTCAATATTTTCAGGATGATTAATATCAAGATATCCCGCATATTGGGGATCTACAAAAAGATCACTATAGCCTTCAATGGTATCTGCAATGGTTGGATCGTATACAATTGGATTGAATTCCTCCAAATGTTGAAAAAAGAGGTAATAGAAAAGAGTCCGGTTGGTATTAAAAATTTCCATTAGGAAAAGACGTTTTTCCAAATCATTGGCTTTAGTTTGCATTTGTGCATAAGTTTGCGCCGCTTGTTCTTCAATCGTTTGAACATACGGTGGCAGTAAACCAATAAGGCCTAGTTCCTTTCGCTCCTCTAAGGTAAAGGCAGTACCTTTATTGAGGAAAGGATTATTTAAAATATCATGTGCAGTCATAGTGCAACCTCCTTTTTATTTATATTATACCACATGAAACGAATTGTTCATGAAACGTTGTTGTTTAAATAATACAATTGTATACGCATATGTTATAAATTTCTGAACTCATCAAACTCTCGATGATCTCTCTTTACTAAAAGTTTCGAGTAAAATAAACCAATCATACAAATTGACAATCCTAATTAAAATAAATATCATCTGGGTATGTTATGCAATACTTTGTATTTTTTAAGGTGTTTTTTTGTCATATAAAACTTGTATTCTATTTATATGACAACTAAAAACTATTTACAACAATATATTTCCCAAAAAGTGAAATATTTTCGAACACAGAATAAAATGAGCCAGGAAGAACTTTCAGAACAAGCAGGACTCGGGCTTAAGTATATCAATCAACTTGAAAACCAAAATGTGAATCTGACCATTCACAGTCTTGAAAAAGTGATTTACGCCCTAGAAATGACCCCAGAGGAATTTTTCAATTTTGATAGCCTTGAATCAACCTCTGATAAGAGTGACAATCTTTCACTCAAAAGAATCAACATGAAGATTAAACAGCTCCCTATTGATAAACGAGAAAAAATGTTGGTCATTTTTGAGAGTATCTTAGATAATCTTTGAGATCCCTGACTCACTTACATTTTAACTGGTGAATACTCGTATAGTCAAATTGTAGGATACGGATAAAAATTATTTATCTGCTGTTTTCCACTTATTTTCCTTCTCCAACTAATGAAAGTGAACCCATATGAATTTAAAAGATCTACAATATTTTTATGACCTCTGCCAGCTTCAATCCTATACGGAAGTAGCAAAACAACATAAAGTCAGCCAACCATCTATTTCTTATGCTATCAAGCGCTTAGAGGAATACTTTAACTGCAAATTGATTCACCATGACCCCTCGCATCGTTCCTTCAAGCTAACTCCTCAAGGACAAATCCTTCTAAAGCATACAGAACTGATCTTACCTGAGGTCATTTCTACTCGCAAAGAAATTAATCGCTCCTTGGCACAATACTCTACTGTAGGATTCCCTCCTATTATCATTCAGTATCTCTTTGCTGCCTTAAACGAAAAAGATAAATTCGATTTTTTAAAAAAGATACGTCCTATCCGCGGTGGCTCCGTAGAGTTATTAAACCTTCTCCTTAAGGGAGGCCTTAATGCAAGCCTACTCGGTTTGATTGAACCTCTCAATTATCCTTCAATAGAGACACACGAGCTATTTCATAAAGAACTGTATGTCGTTTTATCTAAGAACCATCCTTTTGCCACTGTTCCTTCCCTCGCTTTTGAAGAATTAGTAGATCAATCCTTTATACTCTTAGACGAACACTTTGTTCACCTGAAAGCTTTTGAAATGCTTAATCAAAAGCATCAAAACAAGGCAGAAATATTCTTTAAGACAGATGATATTGTCATTCTTAAAGAACTTTTAAAGAAAGGGATTGGCCTTAGTTTACTGGCTGATATCGCACTTTCTGATGAAGATGATGATTTAATAAAAATCCCTCTTATACCGAAGGATAAGATAACTTTTACAGTTTATTACGCTTACCTTAAATCAGCTACACCGTCATCAGAAATAGAAGCCTTATTTAAACTCCTTAAATCATATGAATAGAAAAACTCGGCTCTTTGTCAACTGTAGTGGGTTGAAGAAAAGCGGCTCTTTGTCAACTGTAGTGGGTTGAAGAAAAGCTAAGCTC
>NZ_JASOOK010000046.1:0-6773 GCF_030217725.1 Streptococcus sp. UMB1203
AAAGAAAGGACGAAATTTGTCCTTTCTCGGTTTTAGCTTTTATTCAACCCACTACAGTTGACAAAGAGCCCTTTTTTATTTGCGTTTTCTTGCGATGAGATGGATTGGAGTCCCCTCAAAAACAAAGGCCTTGCGAATTTGATTTTCCAAGAAACGTAGGTAAGAAAAGTGCATGAGTTCTTCTTCGTTGACAAAGATGACAAAGGTTGGTGGTTTGGTTGCCACTTGGGTCGCGTAGAAAATCTTGAGGCGTTTACCTTTGTCTGTCGGTGTTGGATTGATGGCAATGGCATCCATGATGACATCGTTCAAGACAGCTGATGGAATACGTGTGTTTTGACTTTCACTGATTTGCTTGATCATCTCAGGCAGTTTGTGGAGACGTTGCTTGGTCAAAGCAGATACAAAGATAATCGGTGCGTAAGGCAAGTATTGGAACTGCTCACGGATATCTTCTTCCCAGTTTTTCATAGTGTGGTTGTCTTTTTCAAGCGTATCCCACTTGTTGACCACGATAATCATCCCTTTACCAGCTTCATGGGCAAATCCTGCAATACGCTTGTCGTATTCACGAATGCCTTCTTCCGCATTGATAACCATCAAGACCACATCTGAGCGGTCAATAGCACGCATGGCACGCATAACAGAGTATTTCTCAGTATTTTCATAAACCTTACCAGATTTACGCATACCAGCCGTATCAATCATGGTAAACTCTTGACCATCTGTATCTGTAAAGTGGGTATCAATGGCGTCACGCGTTGTTCCAGCAACGGGACTGGCAATGACACGGTCTTCTCCCAAGATAGCATTAATCAAGCTTGATTTTCCAACGTTTGGACGACCAATCAGACTAAACTTAATGACATCTGGGTTTTCTTCCTCATATTCATTTGGAAGATTTTCTACAATAGCGTCTAGCACATCCCCTGTACCGATACCATGGACAGATGAGATTGGCAGTGGTTCACCCAAACCGAGGGCATAGAAATCATAGATATCATTTCGCATCTCAGGGTTGTCCACCTTGTTGACTGCGAGGATAACTGGTTTGTGGGTCTTATAAAGCTTACGGGCTACGTATTCGTCTGCATCGGTAATTCCTTCCTTACCAGACACGACAAAGACGATAACATCGGCTTCTTCCATGGCAATTTCTGCCTGGTGCTTGATTTGTTCCATGAAAGGAGCATCGACATCATCGATTCCTCCTGTATCAATCATGCTAAAGGAACGATTGAGCCACTCACCCGTTGCATAGATACGGTCACGTGTCACTCCTTCGACATCTTCTACAATGGAGATTCGCTCACCAGCGATCCGATTAAATAGGGTTGATTTCCCAACATTGGGACGTCCTACAATGGCAATAGTTGGTAGGGCCATAATTTCTCACTTTCTACAATAACTTCTTCTGTTCAAGATTTTTTCTAGTTGAGCTTGGTTCAGCTTGACCAAACTGTTCTGC
Organism: Streptococcus sp. UMB1203; assembly: GCF_030217725.1. Lineage (GTDB taxonomy): Bacteria > Bacillota > Bacilli > Lactobacillales > Streptococcaceae > Streptococcus. Next base: position 1,469 of record NZ_JASOOK010000046.1, read on the forward strand.
TAGGCGCTGACTCCAGCTTGTGGTCGCACGCGCTCCAGCATAGTCAGCCTGTACACGATCGTAAGCTTGGATTGCCTCAGTTGACTGTTCTTGGTATTCTTCCTCAAAGACAACATTCTCTAGTGGCAGTCTTGGTTTCACATCATGATGTTGATTTGGCACACCTAGTGCCAGCCCAAAGACAGGATAGGTGTAGTCAGGCAGGTTAAAGAGCTCTGCCACTTCTTCTGACTTGTACCGCACCAAGCCAATGATAACACCACCATAGCCCAAACTTTCAGCCGCCAGCAAGGCATTTTGTCCAGCAAGAGCCGCATCGACCGAACTAATCAAGAGCCCTTCCACCCCTTGAGGTTGGAATGTATCGGTATGAAGTCGTGCTCCCTTTTCTGCTCGGTTCAAGTCTCCGACAAAGAGAAGGAAAACAGCTGACTGGCGAATGGCTTCTTGAGGCACCAATTCATACAAGGCATCTTTCTTTTCTTGACTTCGTACCACAATCACAGAGTAGGACTGGAAATTCTTCCAAGACGAGGCCATCTGGGCCGCTGTCAGGATTTCAGTCAAATCTTCCTGAGGAAGGGCTTGCTCCTTAAATCTGCGCACTGAAGTGTGAGCCTTCATTAATTTGATTGTTTCTGTCATCGACGGTTTACTCCTTCTAAACGAGTTTCCTCAGCCAAATAACGGATGCGTTCCATAACTCGTCTGGCTTCCCAGGTTTCGTCATTTCCATTTTTCCCTTTAGCGAAATGCTTCTCCAAATCTTCAAAGTTGAAGTTAGAGGTGAAAAAGGTCGGTAAATTTTCCTGCATCCGATATTGGAGAATGACCTGCAGGATTTCGTCACGCACCCAAGGTGTTGATTGCTCGGCACCAATATCATCTAAAATCAGGACTTCAGAAAGCTTGATCTCATCCACCAAGGTCTTCACATTGCCATCACTGATGGCATTTTTAGCATCAATGACAAAGCTAGGATAATGGAGGAGAGTTGATGAAACACCACGTTTTTCTGATAAATCATGGGCTAAGGCAGCCACCATGAAACTTTTACCCACACCAAAGTCTCCATACAAGTAAAGACCTTTTTGAATAGCTGGATATTGCTCCACGAAAGCTAATAGCTTTTCAAAAACTGGCAAGCGACCCAAATCATCCAAGTCTACTTGAGCTAAACTAGCTTTCTTGAGAGTAGCTGGCAGATTGATTAACCTGAGACGGTTCTTAATAGCCGCTTCTTTTTCAGCCGCAATTAGTTCAGGAGTTTCTTCATAAGAAACGTCCGCATAGCCATGATTCATAACCAAAATCGGCTTGTAGCCTTTGGCAATATAATCTGTATCTCCTCGGAGGAATTTATCTCTCTCAGTGATGTATTGGTTAAACTTGGAAATACTACGGTTCAACTCGTCCTGATTGAGGGATTCTTGCTGGATAAAGGCCGCAACATCAGGGTCCTTCATGATTTTCTGGACTAAATCTTGATAGTGAAAACGGCTAGGTTGACGTTTGAGTACGTCTCCGACACTTTCCATCTAATCTCCTCCTTTTTCTAATCGAGCTAATAGTTCTTGTTTCTTACGTTCTAGTTCCAGACGAGTTTCCTCGCTGGTTTCATTCTTATAATCTGGATTGCTCCACTTGGGTACATTGGACTTGGTAGGACTGGGTTTACTGCCTTTTTGAGCCTGACTCTTTTGCCCACGTTCACGGATCCGAAGAACTGCCTCTTCTGCCGAATGAATCTTTTGATAAGCATAGTCATTGGCTACCTTCATGGCATATTTCTCATTGATATTTGCCGAATCCACCTTATTAAAAGTCAATAAGAGAATGATATTGATGACTTCGTCCAGTAAGCCCAAGCCAGCCATTTGTTGCAAGAGTTCTCTTTCTGTTTGGGTAATGGTTCCCTTGCGTGTCTGCTTGATTTCTGCCAAAAACTGCATGGCAGTTTTACTTTTTGCTTCCTTGATAATAGTTGCTTCCTTAGAACTAAAGTCAGAGGAAACCGGTTTTTGAGCAATTTTTTCACGCATGCGTTTGGTTGAAATAACCTGGGAAACAGCTGTTGACTTAGCCAATTGATAGGTTTCAAACCAAGTCCATTTCTTCTCCTCGGCAATGGCAAAGAGGTTTAAGACATCGGACTGCTCATCCGCAAAACGAAGCCCATCTCGAGCCATAAGCTGACGAAAATGGTCCAAGTCAAAATCGTTGGCCACTTTCTTCTTGAGACTAAGGTCTTCTTGACTTCCTAGTTCTGCCAAATCTGGAAAGACTTGATTGAGTGAGACAGATATTTCTTCTCCCTCAGCACTCTCAACTTTCAAATCCTCTACAGCTGCATCGCCAATCTTTTTCTCCAAAAGTCTGCGATAAACAGGATGCTCCAAGAAGTCTTGACTAGAGAGAGGAGCATGGAGGACTAACTGATAAACATCCCCATTTTGATAGATAGTCAAGAGATTGAAAGCAGATAGGATTTTCAGAGATTTTATCAATCTATCCATCCCAAAGTTGAGATGGTTGAGAATGCTTGAAAAGAGATATTCCTTTCTACCATTGTCCCAAAAACTGATTGTATAAAGATAAAGGCTCAGTGCCTCCTGACCGATAATCGGGAGGTAGCACTGTACCAGAGATGAGGTATCTTGCGACACCCGATTATTCTTTAGATAAGAAAAACGGTCAATTGGCTTCATTTATCTTTCCTTTTTCTTTTTAGAGGACTGGGTGATTTGTTGGAGCAAGCTCTCTAACTCACTGACATCCTTAAAACTACGATAGACACTGGCAAAACGTACATAGGTAATCTCGTCCAATTCAGCCAACTCCTCCATGACCAGTGAACCAATGTCCTCACTTTGAATTTCATTTTCATTTCGACCACGGAGTTTCTGTTCGATACGATTGACTACCATGTTGATTTCATCACTTGACACAGGACGTTTCTGGGCTGAGCGGATAATCCCATTAAAGATTTTATCTCTGGAGAATTGTTCCCGTGTGCCATCTTTTTTAACAACCACTAAGGTTCTTTCTTCTACCCGTTCGTAGGTTGTAAAACGGTGTTGGCATTCATCGCACTCACGTCTTCTACGAATGGTGTTCCCTTCTTCTGCTTGGCGACTATCGATAACACTTGACTTGGTAGCCCCACATTTTGGACAACGCATCCTTTCCCTCCTTATCGTTTTCTTTTCATTATACCATTTTTTAAGCGATTCCCAAAACAATTCTTCTTTTTGCTTGACAAGTTTTTTGTTTTGTTGTATTATTTAATTAAGACAAAGAGATAAGAGAAAGGAGACCAAGATGTCCTGGACATTTGACAACAAAAAACCCATCTATTTACAGATTATGGAGAAAATCAAGCTTCAGATTGTTTCCCATACACTGGAACCCAATCAACAACTTCCAACCGTGAGAGAACTAGCAAGCGAGGCAGGTGTCAATCCAAACACCATCCAAAGAGCCTTGTCAGACCTTGAACGAGAAGGCTTTGTCTACAGCAAGCGAACAACTGGACGATTTGTGACTGAGGATAAGGAGCTAATCGCCCAATCACGCAAACAATTATCGGAAGAAGAATTGGAACACTTCGTTTCCTCCATGACCCATTTTGGCTATGAAAAAGAAGAACTACCAGGCGTAGTCGGCGATTATATTAAAGGAGTTTAAGCCTATGTCATTACTAGCATTTGAAAATGTATCCAAATCATATGGAGCAACACCAGCCCTTGAAAATGTTTCCCTTGACATTCCAGCTGGAAAAATTGTTGGTCTCCTTGGGCCAAATGGCTCAGGAAAAACAACCCTGATTAAACTAATCAATGGCCTCTTACAACCAGATCAAGGATGTGTCCTCATCAACGACATGGACCCAAGCCCAGCAACCAAGGCTATCGTAGCTTATTTGCCGGATACGACCTATCTCAATGAGCAAATGAAGGTCAAAGAAGCCCTAACCTACTTCAAGACCTTCTATAAAGATTTCAATCTTGAACGCGCCCATCATCTACTTGCAGACCTAGGTATTGATGAAAATAGTCGTCTCAAGAAACTGTCAAAAGGAAACAAGGAAAAGGTACAACTAATTTTGGTTATGAGCCGTGATGCTCGTCTCTATGTTCTGGACGAACCCATTGGTGGAGTGGATCCAGCAGCCCGTGAGTATATCCTCAATACCATTATCAATAACTACTCACCAACTTCTACCGTTTTGATTTCTACCCACTTGATTTCTGATATCGAGCCAATCTTGGATGAAATTGTCTTTCTCAAAGACGGAAAAGTCGTCCGTCAAGGTAATGTAGATGATATTCGCTATGAGTCAGGTGAATCCATTGACCAACTCTTCCGTCAGGAATTTAAGGCCTAAGCAAAGGAGATTATTATGTTTTGGAATTTAATTCGCTACGAATTTAAAAATGTTAACAAGTGGTATTTAGCCCTCTACGCTGCTGTTCTAGTCCTTTCCGTTCCCCTGGGAATGCAAGGACACTACTATTCTTATGTATCTTTCAAAGATAGCCAACCTTTCCTATTTATCTTTCTGGCTCTCGTCTTTGGTGGCTTGATAATTACACTTGGGATTTCAACTCTTTTCTTGATTATTAAACGTTTTAAAGGTAGTGTCTATGACCGCCAAGGCTATCTGACTTTGACCTTGCCAGTTTCTGAGCACTATATCATCACTGCTAAATTAGTCGGAGCCTTTATCTGGTCTATACTTAGCTCGGCTGTACTGGCTCTAAGTGCTTTTCTTATTGTGACTATAACGGTTCCAGATTGGATGTCACATTATGACTGGTTCCCACTTGTAGGAACATACCTTCCTCAACTCTCTCTTGTGGGGTTATCCTTCCTATTAAATACCATTTCTGGAATCCTCTGCATATACTTGGCTATTTCCATCGGACAACTTTTCAACGAATACCGCACAGCACTCGCTGTTGCAGCCTACATTGGTATCCAAATTGTCGTTGGCTTTATTGAAGTCTTCTTCAATACCAGTGCTAACTTCTATGTCAATTCACTTGCAGGATTTAATGATAATTTCTATATGGGAGCAAGTACATCCATTATCGAGGAACTCATATTCATAGCTATTTTTTACCTCGGAACCTACTATATTTTGAGAAACAAGGTTAATTTGCAATAGTTTTAAAGTCTAGCGACAATAACTCGCTAGACTTTTTTCGTTCTCAGGACTTACATTTTTAGGCTCTTTGTCAACTGTAGTGGGTTGAAGAAAAGCTAAGCTCTAGAAAGGACAGATTTAGTCCTTTCTTTTTTG
>NZ_JASOOK010000047.1:0-6235 GCF_030217725.1 Streptococcus sp. UMB1203
AAGCGGTATTCTGGAATGTCTTTCTTATCGACTGTTCCTGGTTCACTTGGATATTTAGGAATTTCATTTCCTTCTTTATCCTTGAATGATGTCTTAACTTTTTCGTAGATGTGTTTTGTATTTCCTTTTTCATCAATTTCAGTTCTAACAACATTATATCCTGGAATTGGTTCTGAAGGTTTAGCTCCATCTTTAGATGGAAGTAAATCTGTTTCTTTGCCATCTTTTTCGATAACTACAAATCTAGTATCTGGGCGAACTGTTGGAGTATATTTAGCTGTTACTGGTGTTCCGTTCTTATCAACACGTTTAACTGTTACTCCTGTAGCTTTTCCTACGAAGTTTGGCTCTGGAGTGAATGTTACTTTTCCATTTTCATCGATTGTATATGTTCCTTCGTTTGGTACTACTTTTTCAGTTGTTCCATCATAGAATTTTGGTTTTACATTTTCATCGATTGCTACTGGTACTTCTTTCCCGTTAAGTGTTACTTTTCCACCTGTAAATGTTGGTGTCCCTTCTTGAGATTGTCCTTTTGGACCTTCTGATTCAGCATCTTTAGAAGTTGGTGACACTGGGATTACTACTGGTGTGTATTTAGCTGTTACTGGTGTTCCGTTTTTGTCAACACGCTTAACTGTTACTCCTGCAGCTTGTCCTGTGAATGTTTTTTCTGGAGTGAATGTTACTTTTCCATTTTCATCGATTGTGTATGTTCCTTCGTTTGGTACTACTTTTTCAGTTGTTCCATCATCGAATTTTGGTTTTACAGCTTCATCGATTGCAACAGTTTTTTCTTGACCATTAATCGTTACTTTTCCACCTGTAAATGTTGGTGTTCCTTCTTGAATTGCACCTTGAACATTAGTTGTGATGACATCTGAACTTGTTGGTGTTGCTGGTTTTACAACTGGTGTGTATTTAGCTGTCACTGGTGTAGCATTCTTATCTTCACGTTGAACTGTAACGCCTGTTCCTTTACCTGTAAAGTTCTTTTCTGGTGTAAAGGTTACTGTGCCGTCTGGAGTTACTGTATATGTTCCTTCACCATCGATAGTTACTGATTCAACTGGATCACCTGTTTTTGGATCTACCAATTTAGCTGGTTTATCTTCGTTGATTTCTACAGTTTTATCTTCACCATTTACTGTTACTGTGCCACCTTCAAATGTTGGTTTACCTTTTTGAATTGAACCTTGAACATCTTCTGTTACAGTATCTGAACCTGTTGGTGTTACTGGTTTAACTGTTGGTTCATAAGTAGCAGTTGTTGGTGTTCCATTCGCATCTTTGGCTTGAACAGTTGCTGCTACTGGTGTACCTGTGAAGTCTTTATTTGGTGTAAATGTTACTTTACCTGTTGTTGGTTCAATTGTGTAGGTACCAACTGTATTTCCATCATTATCTTTTGCTGGAATTGTTGTATCATCTATTGGTTTTCCAGTTTCAGGATTTACTAATTTAGCTGGCTGATCCGCATCAATCTTCATAGGAATTCTTTCATCACCTGGTGTGAATGATGGAGTTCCTTCTTGTTTAGCACCTTGAATTCCTTCAGAAGTTGTTGGTGTTCCTGATGGTTCCACTGGTGTAATAGATGGAGTATAAGTTGTTTTTACAACTGTTCCATTTGTATCTTTTGCTTGGATCGTTACTGGCTCAACTTCACCAGCATACGTTTTATCTGTTGGTGTAAATACTGCATTCACTTTGCCATCTACGACTTTAAGTGTATACGTGCCAATCACATCACCTGCTGGATTCTTCGCTGGAACTGAATCTACTGCATTTTCATTTTCATCTAATAATTTAAATGAAGTTGTATCGATTGCTACTGTTTTTTCTGTTCCATTGATTTCTGTTTTACCTGGAGTAAATGTAACTTCTTTTGATTGTTCTACCCCTTGGATATCTGTTGAAGTAGCTGGTTCTGCTGTTGGAACTACTCCTACGATATGTGGAGTATAGGTTGTTTTCACAGTTGTACCATTTTCATCTTCTGCTTGAACATTCGCTGGTAATACGGTACCTTTATAAGTTTTATCAGTTGGTGTAAATGTTACAGTATTATTTGATGGGTCGATTGAGTAAGTACCTACTTTAGTAACTCCATCAGCTGCATATGCTGGAACTGTTGCTTCTGTTGGTACACTTCCATCTGCATTTACTAATTTAGCTGAATTCGCTTTAAGCGCTACTATTTTTTCTGTACCTGAAATTGTTGCTTTACCTGGAGCAAAGGCCACAGTTCCTGATTGTACTTCACCTTGAATGTTTGTTGATTCTCCAGGTGTTGCTGTTGGCTTAACTCCTACGATTGTTGGAGTGTAAGTTGTTTTAACGGTTGTTCCATTTACATCTTCTGCTTGTACATGTGCTGGTAATACTTTACCTACATAAGCCTTATCAGTTGGTGTAAATGTTACTTTATTAGTAGCTGGATCAACTGAGTATGTTCCTACTTGAGTAACTCCGTCCTCTTTATAAGCTGGTACTGTCGCTTCTGTCGGTACACTTCCATCAGCATTTAACAATTTAGCTGAATTTGGTTTAAGTTCTACTGTTTTTTCTGTATCTCCAATTGTTGCTTTTCCTGGTGCAAATGCTACAACTGCTGATTGTTCAGCTCCTTGAATATCAGTAGATGTTGCTGGTTCAGCAGTTGGTACTACTGGAACAACTTCTGGAGTATAAGTTGTTGTTGCTGTCGCTGTTACTTCAGTTCCAGCTTTATCAGCTCCTACCGGTACAGTTAACGATACGCCAATTCCTTTTGTTTTACCTTTGAATGTTGGAAGTGGCCTGAATGTTACCACACCAGTTGTTGGATTGATTGTGTATGTTCCTTCATTCTCCACTGTTACTGATTCAACAAGTGAGTTATCTGTAGGATTAATTAATTTTGCAGGATGAGTTGCTGTTGGCGTGATAGCCTCTTCTTTTGTTGTTCCCGCAAAAGCTTTAAATACTGGAGTTCCAGTTTGTTCTTTACCTTGAATATCAATAGAAGTTTTTGGATCTGCAGTAATTGTTTTTGGTGTTACATTTGGAATATAAACAGCATCCATTGTTAACTCTGTAGTAGAGTGGATTCCTGTATTATTGTTTACAAGTCCATTTCTTTCTGTTAAAGCTTTCCATCCAGTTGTTTGACCATTCGCATCTACTGCACGTAGTGCAACACCATCTGCTTTACCAACGAAGTTAGCCACTGGCGTGAATGTTACTCCTTTATCTGTAACATTATACGTACCTTGACCATCTTTAGTATACGTTTTCGCAAGAGAACCGTCTGGTTTAACAATCATAACCCCTTCAGATTGTTTAACTTTAGTTGTTTCTAAACTAATATTATTTCTTTGTTCTGAATAGTATAATTTACCATATGAGTTGAATGTTGTTTTCCCATTTCCAGATCCAACATTAGACGCATCGTCACCTTCAGCCCTGTTAACAAACTCGAAATCGATTGATTGCGTTTCACCTTGAACACCTGTAGTTTCTTCTTTATCCCCACGTGGTGGAAGAGCTACTTGGATTTGGTTATCCTCTACTTCCCCAGAATAAGCAATACCTGTTGGTTTTTCCACTTGTGATCTAGTTTTAGTAATACGAACACGGAAGTTAACCGCTTCTTTTGTTGTATCGATAAGTTGAGTATTACTGAATTTAAGTTTTACTTTCTGATTATTTTCAGTTACCTCTACAATTTCTGAAGCTTCACCTTCATCGAATTTACCATTTTGGTTAAAATCGATAAATCCTCGAACATAAGCAGGTGCTGGTGTTTCTGTAAATTGATCATTACCATTAACTGAAGCTGTGATGTTTACTTCATATGTATCATCTGGAGCCTTCACTAATTTAACTTCTGGTTCTCCAGTATCCTTATTGTCATGAACATCTGCTTGATCAATTAACTGTTTAACACCTTCATCTGCGTTATCTTTGTTATCATCAGAGCCAATTCCACGGACACGTTCTCCTGAAGATTCCTCAAAATCAGCTTTAACAGTTCCTAAATATGGTTGTTGAATTTGTTTTACAAGTTTGGTATTCCAATCAATTGTCTCAGTCCTTAGATAATGAACCGCATCTCCATAAGAAGAAGGGAGATCACCCATATCAGACATTTTTATACCAACCATCGTAGATTGTGCTCCTGATGTAACAATATAAAATCCCACTTCTGTTGCATTCGATGTAGATACAACCGGAATTCCCATAGGTGCCTTATTTGTATACGTTCCAAATACCTGAGACCCTAAACCAGCTGTAGCTGAATCTCGTGTTGCGAACATTTTCGCTTTAAGTGCTTCTACAAATTCAGGAGTATTCCACTGAGTTACTGTGTTTATACCATTCACACTATTCATATTTGGTAATGGCTTGTATACTGTATTCCCAGCTTTTCCAAAAACACCATCTAACTCCCAAGGTGTACCATTTGTAGTATAAATCTCAGCTTCAAGGTTAGCAGAACTAACTTCTTCACCTGATGTCATAACAATACCAGGTTTAACAGGTTTTCCAAAGTATGTACCTTCAACAGTAAACAGAACTCCTGCCACAGTACCATTAGCTGATCCACCATTATCATTTACACCACCAATTGTCGTTTTAGCAGTTTTCCCAGTACTTAGTCCACCACGAGTTGCAACTTCTGTATATCTTGTTTGTGGAGTACCTCCAATACCTGTGGCACTACGAAATTTATTTTCTTTATTCTCAACATACGAAGCTTCATGAGCTGTACCTGCAACCCGTTTTTTATATACTTCTGTTGTTTCAAATGGTTTTAACTCTTTAACTGTCAGTGTAACTGTATATCCAGGAATTATATCTTTTGTAAATTTAGCCCCTACTTGGAGTTGACCGTTCGATTTTAGCCCTGTCCATGCTTTTGAATCCGAGAAATCCAACCATTGGATTTGATCATTATACTCCTGTTGTTCTTTAGGATCAGTAATAACACGTACGTCGTCTAACGAACTATATCCATGGTCGGCTAACCATTTTTTTCCTGTTTCAGTAGTTCCATCTTTAAGACCTGTTGTTTGTGTTTCGTCTAGGTTAACAGCAAACTTACCATCACGGCCAATTCCTGCATTTTTCAATTCATTGTAAACTGCAAGGATAGACTCGTTAAGGCGTTCCAATTGAGCATCTACTTGCTCTTTTGTAACACTCTTATCAGCTAGAAGAGCCTTAGTTTCAGTAAGAACAGCTTGGTTTTTAGCGACTGTTGCTGTAACTGCCGCCTTGTTTTCTTCTTTGACATCAGCCTTAGCAAGTTCAGTCTCAGCCAATTTGTTGGTTACTTCAGCTTCTGACGATACTTGTGTAAGAGCTGTTTTCGCTACTGAAAGAGCTGTTTCAGCTGGAGTTGCTTTCTTTTCAGCTTCTGCTTTAGCTGCTTCTTTTTCAGCCGCTTGTTTCTTATCGAAACCAGCAGTATTTGACTCAGTTACAACTGTGCTCAAAGCTGATACAGTCTCTGCTTGTGCATCTACATCAGCTTGGCTAGCATCTAATTTAGCTAGAGTTGCTTTAGCTGTTGCCAATACTTCCTTAGCTGAGCTTACTACTGTAGCATCTGCATATTTAGCAGTTGAAAGTTTAGACTCTAAAGTCGCAATACTTGCTTCAAGGATAGCCTTGTTTACTTTCTTAGCCTCTTCTGCTTTGACTTCAGGTTTTACTTCTGCAGCTTTTGTAGTTTCAGGTTTTACAGTTTCTACTGTTTCAGCTTTAGGCTCAGCCTTTTCCTTCTCCTTATCATCTTGACTAGGAGCAGGTGTTGAGATAGTTGTTGTTTCAGCTGATTGTACTTCAGTCGCTGATACCGCACCGTTACCTAGGAACATCAAACCAGCCGCAATCGCTACTGATGCTGCTCCAAAGCTGTATTTACGAATACCGTAACGAATGTACTTCTCCGTTCTAAAATCTTGTTGTTTGCCTTTCATTGAGACTCACAACCTCCTTATGTTTTACTTTATTTTCATGTACTTAGCACAAAAAAAATCGGCATTATGAAATATTTAATATGATAACATTTTGCATGTCGGAAATTTGGATACTATATACGATTTAATGATAACATATTCTCTCCTTACAAGCAAGTAGTTAGGCTTTAAATTTACACTATAATAAATAAGGTAACTTCTCAAAGTAACTTCCACTTGCCTGACCAAAGTGGAAATTAGTCTAAAACGGATTTTTATGGTGGAAT
>NZ_JASOOK010000048.1:0-5754 GCF_030217725.1 Streptococcus sp. UMB1203
TTTGAGTTTAAAGGAATAAATCGCGTTATCGAGATTACCAAGGGGAACAAGCAACAAAATGACATCTACAAAAAATACAAAAGTTATTTCATAGATGAGAAAGGAACGATTGTTGATAAAAAACTATTAGAGTTCGATAACGCGATTTATTCCTTTAAACTCAAACATATTTTTTATCAAAAACATGCCAAATCAGATTATCCTTCACTAGGAGACAAAACCCCAGACTATGATTGGGAGAAAATGACGAATCAGTTTGTAGAAGAGGTCAAAAAGAAAACAGACAATAATGATTATGCTGTTGATAATAACTACTACAATACCTATTTAAAAGATCGTTATACATCGCTGAAGGATTCTAGTAAAGATTTGAGCTACCTCGAGTCACCAGAGTATTCAGATATGGAACTCTTCTTGACAGTTGCCAAGGAATTGGGCATTGAAGTTGAGGTCATTATTTTCCCAGTAAATGGTAAATGGAATGACTACACAGGTGTCTCAAGAGAGATGCGGGAGAAAACTTATAAAAAAATAGAAGATGTCGCAAAAAGCCATGGTGCAACGGTATTAAACTATGGAAACAGAGAGTATGATGATTACTTTTTATTTGATGTGATGCACGTTGGAGTGAAAGGATGGATGGAAGTTGAAAAAGAACTATACAAATTTGCAAACTAAGCTAACTAACACACATCGCTTAATCTTGTGGACGCTATTTTTCTATACGGTTATCTTAAGCATCGTGATTTATTGTTTTGTTACCGATTTTTCGAACATTCAAGAATTTATCTATAGTGAATTCTAGGATTACATACTATAAAAATCTCTAGATAAAGCGAACTGCACCGATAAAGTGAGACATAAGATAAGGCTCTATAATATTTATAGTGGAAAAATCCTCTATAGGTAGTATGGAGCCTACTTTGTTGTAGCTCCCCATATAATCCATACTGAAAAGCATTTAAGCTATCATTAGAAAGAATCATATGGAACAAATTAATGTTACTGGAACGTAGTGAAAATAGACGGGTAAACAATTGAAAAACTAGTCTATAAAGTGGTATAATAGCAGAAAAATAAATTAGTAAGAAATTGATTTTATTTTAGCGGAAAATTACAGAAATGAATGGTTTTTCTTGATGAAACAGAGAAAAGAATTGTACATATTTCTTGGTCGGACAGCCTTGTATTTTCTTATCTTTCTAGGGCTGCTTTACTTCTTTAGCTATCTTGGTCAGGGTCAAGGAAGCTTTATCTATAATGAATTTTAACTTGAAGGAGAATCCTTATTATGTCAAATAAAGCAATCGTAGATATGATTGAAACCATTGAGCATTTTGCTCAGACACAGCCTAGCTATCCTGTTTACAATGTTTTGGGGCAGGAACACACTTATGGAGATTTGAAGGCTGATTCGGATAGTTTAGCTGCAGCCATTGATCAACTGGATTTGCCAGAGAAGTCTCCTGTGGTTGTTTTTGGTGGCCAAGAATATGAAATGTTGGCAACTTTTGTAGCGCTGACTAAGTCAGGTCATGCCTACATTCCAATTGATAGCCATTCGGCTTTGGAGCGAGTTTCAGCTATTTTAGAAGTAGCGGAGCCAAGTTTGATTATTGCCGTTTCAGACTTCCCATTGGAGCAGGTTTCTACGCCGATGATGACTCTAGCTCAGGTTCAAGAAGCCTTTGCTCAAGGGTCTAGATATGAGATCACGCATCCAGTCAAGGGAGATGATAACTACTACATTATCTTTACTTCTGGTACGACTGGTAAGCCAAAGGGAGTACAGATTTCACATGATAATCTCCTCAGCTTTACCAACTGGATGATTACGGACAAGGAATTTGCGACGCCAAGTCGTCCGCAAATGCTGGCTCAGCCCCCTTATTCTTTTGACTTGTCTGTCATGTATTGGGCACCGACCTTGGCACTGGGTGGTACACTTTTTGCCCTTCCTTCAGCTATTACTCAGGACTTTAAGCAACTCTTTGCGACCATCTTTTCATTGCCAATCGCTATCTGGACATCAACGCCTTCTTTTGCGGATATGGCCATGTTGTCTGAAGATTTTAATAGCGAAAAAATGCCTGGAATTACGCATTTCTACTTTGATGGTGAAGAATTGACGGTCAAAACAGCTCAAAAACTACGCGAACGTTTCCCAAATGCCCGTATTATCAATGCTTACGGCCCAACAGAAGCGACAGTAGCCCTGTCAGCTGTTGCTGTGACAGACGAGATGCTAGCGACTCTCAAACGCCTACCAATCGGTTATACCAAGGCTGATTCTCCAACCTTTATCATTGACGAGGACGGCAATAAATTGCCAAATGGCGAACAGGGAGAAATCATTGTTTCGGGACCAGCCGTTTCAAAAGGTTATATGAACAATCCTGAAAAAACGGCAGAAGCCTTCTTTGAGTTTGAAGGTCTACCAGCCTACCATACAGGAGATGTGGGAACTATGACAGATGAAGGCTTACTTCTCTACGGCGGACGCATGGACTTCCAGATTAAGTTCAACGGTTACCGCATTGAGTTAGAAGATGTCTCTCAAAACCTCAATAAGTCTCGCTTTATCGAGTCTGCTGTAGCTGTGCCACGTTATAATAAAGACCACAAGGTGCAAAATCTATTGGCTTATGTCATCTTGAAAGACGGTGTTCGTGAGCAGTTTGAGCGAGATATTGATATTACCAAGGCTATCAAGGAAGATTTAACAGATATCATGATGTCCTACATGATGCCGTCTAAATTCCTTTATCGAGACAGTTTGCCACTGACTCCAAATGGAAAAATTGACATCAAAGGATTGATTAACGAGGTGAATAAGAGATGATGGAGTTCTTTCAACAGCTTCCTCATTTAGAGCCATATGGGAATCCTCAGTATTTTGTCTATGTGATTGCTGCAACCTTGCCCATCTTTATCGGTCTCTTTTTCAAGAAACGCTTTGCCTGGTATGAAGTGCTGGTTAGTCTCTTCTTTATCGTCACCATGTTGGTAGGTGGGAAGACTAATCAATTGGCTGCCTTGGGTATTTACCTTTGTTGGGAAATATTGCTCTTGCTTTTCTATAAGCACTATCGAAAAAGTAAGGATGGCAAGTGGGTCTTCTACCTGGTTAGTTTTCTGTCCCTGCTTCCAATTATCTTTGTCAAGGTGCAGCCGGCTATCAATGGAACGCAGTCTTTGCTTGGGTTTTTGGGAATTTCTTACCTGACCTTTCGTTCGGTTGGGATTATCATCGAGCTGAGAGATGGAGTGATTAAGGATTTTACCCTCTGGGAATTCCTCCGTTTCCTTCTCTTCATGCCGACCTTTTCAAGTGGCCCAATCGATCGCTTTAAGCGATTTAATGAAAATTATCAGACCATTCCTGAGCGAGATGAGTTGATGGATATGCTGGATGAATCTGTTCGCTATATCATGTGGGGATTTTTGTACAAGTTTATCCTAGCTCATGTTTTAGGAGAGACCTTACTCCCTCCTCTGAAGAATCTAGCCTTGCAGTCAGGTGGTTTCTTTAATCTCTATGCCTTGGTAGTCATGTATACCTTTGGTCTGGAGCTCTTCTTTGACTTTGCAGGTTACTCTATGTTTGCTTTAGCCATTTCAAATTTGATGGGAATTCGTAGCCCTATCAACTTTAACAAGCCCTTTTTATCAAGGGATTTAAAGGAATTTTGGAATCGCTGGCATATGAGTCTCTCTTTCTGGTTCCGTGACTTTGTCTTTATGAGAATGGTCATGGTGTTGACCAGAAAGAAGGTCTTTAAAAATCGCAATGTAACCTCAAGTGTGGCCTACATTGTAAATATGCTGATTATGGGATTTTGGCACGGTGTGACCTGGTACTATATCGCCTATGGACTCTTTCATGGGATTGGACTGGTTATCAATGACGCTTGGATTCGCAAGAAAAAAACGCTCAATAAGGAACGGAAAAAAGCAGGGAAGCCTGCTCTACCTGAGAATCGCTGGATTCAGTTGCTTGGCATGGTTGTCACCTTCCATGTCGTCATGCTGTCATTCTTGATCTTTTCTGGATTCTTGAATGATTTATGGTTTAAAAAATAAAGGAAATAAAATATGGATATCAAATCAGAAGTTATCGAAATTATTGATGAGTTGTTTATGGAAGATGTTTCTGACATGATGGATGAAGATCTTTTTGATGCAGGTGTCTTGGATAGCATGGGCACGGTTGAGTTGATTGTGGAGATTGAAAACCGTTTTGACATTCGCGTCCCTGTAACAGAGTTTGGTCGCGACGACTGGAATACAGCCAATAAAATCATAGCTGGCATTGTGGAGCTACAAAATGCTTAAACGCTTATGGATGATCTTCGGACCGGTCTTGATAGCTGGCTTGTTGGTTATTTTGGTTATATGCTATTATCCTGCAAGTATTAGACATGACATTGTATCTGAAAAGCATTCGGCAGCTTCTGTTACTGCAGAAAGTTTTAGAGAACGAAATCAAAAATCAAAAGCTTTGTCTGATACTTCTATCCGATTTATACCTTTCTTTGGTTCAAGTGAGTGGCTTCGTTTTGATGGTGCTCATCCTGCAGTATTGGCTGAGAAATACAATCGCTCCTATCGTCCTTATCTTTTAGGACAGAGTGGAGCTGCATCGCTAAACCAGTATTTTGGAATGCAACAGATGTTGCCAGAAATAGAGAATAAGCAAGTCGTATTTGTTATATCTCCCCAATGGTTTACAGAAAAAGATTATGAATCTGCAGTATTTCAATCGTATTTTAATAGTGACCAATTAACTTCCTTTTTAGAAAATCAATCAGGAGATATTAGTAGTCAGCATGCATCTAAGAGATTATTAAAACAGTTTCCAAATGTATCAATGAAAGATATAATACAAAAAATTGCTAATAATGAGTCTCTTTCAGAGTTCGATCATATTCGTATAAAGATTAGCGCTCTAATCAATCAGAAACAAGCAAATTTTTTTGGACAGTTCTCAATCAGACAGTGGTTGAAATATAAAGAACATGTTGATAAATATTTGAATACTATTCCAGACCAGTTTTCTTATCAAAAAATAGAAGATGCTGTCAAAGCAGATGCAGAAAAAAATACTTCTAATAATGAATTTAGTATAGATAATCATTTCTATGATACACAAATCAGAGACTATTTGAAAAAGTTAAAAGGATCACAGACTAGTTATAATTACCTTAAATCATCCGAGTACAGTGACTTGCAGTTAGTTCTAAATCAGTTTGCCAAATCAAAGGTCAATGTAATGTTTGTGATTCCTCCCGTAAATAAAAAATGGATGGATTTTACAGGATTGGATGAAAATATGTACCAACAAACGGTACAGAAGATTCGCTATCAGTTAGAAAGTCAAGGTTTTACCAATATAGCAGATTTTTCTAAAGATGGTGGGGAGCCTTTCTTTATGAAGGATACCATTCACCTTGGTTGGTTGGGTTGGTTAGCTTTTGACAAGGCAGTTGATCCTTTCCTATCCAATCCCACACCAGCTCCGACTTACCATCTGAATGAGCGCTTTTTCAGCAAAGACTGGGCGACATACGATGGAGATGTCAAAGAATTTCAATAAATTGATTCAAGCTTGAATTTTTCAGTTCAGGCTTTTTTGTTAAATTACGAATATTTTAGTAAAAAATATGTTGAAAGTTTCAAAAATTGGCTCTTTGTCAACTGTAGTGGGTTGAATAAAAGCTAAAACCGAGAAAGGACAAATTTCGTCCTTTCTTT
>NZ_JASOOK010000049.1:0-5013 GCF_030217725.1 Streptococcus sp. UMB1203
GTGATAGCTGTGATAGCTGTGATAGCTGTGATAGCTGTGATAGCTGTGATAGCTGTGATAGCTGTGATAGCTGTGATGTCATCGCAATAGCAGTCGTCATAGTGGTTTTTATAACTTGTTTCTTTGTAGAAATTAGAGTTATAAAGATTGCTTTTTCTATATTATATTTGCATTAATCCTAGGAGGGAAAATGGAACATAAACAGAATTCATTAAGTAGGGTAAAGCGTCACCAAAGCGAAAAGGTTTTGCGCTTTTCTATTCGTAAATATAGCTTTGGTGCGGCTTCAGTTGCTGTTGCAGCGCTGATGTTTTTGGGTGCGCGCGTTGCGAGTGCGGATAGTGTAAGCGAAAATACTACACCATCTGCTGCGGGCGTAGTAAACCCTAAAGATGAGCCCAAGTCGCCTCAAGAGAGTACAGGCGCTGCTGAAAACAAAGTAGATGCAGGAAACAAATCTCTGGAAAATCAAGCACCTGCAGTTGCTACAAATAGAGCTAATGCAGGTGATAAAGCCAAGTTAAGAAAAGTAGTTGAAGAATTAAATTTTCTTCTTTCAACTAAATTAAACCTTGACGATTCAGTAGTCTCGCCTGTTAAAGACAGACTTCAAAAAGGAAAAGAGGCTCTAGAAAATTCTGAGCTAGCTCAAAAGGATATTGATGAGCTTGTAGAACTCTTGTCTAAAGATGTGACAGTCGTATCAGCTGCTAAGGAATCAACTGGGGTTCAAGTAGATAAAACTGAGAAGCAGGCTGAAAAACCAGCGAGCCAACCTTCTTCTGAAGTAAGTGCAAGCGAAGAGAGTCAAACTGTATCAGCTAAAAAAGATGCTTTGAAAGTATCTGTAGATCAATTGCAGGCAGCTGTTTTGGAATTGCCTGAGCATGAGACTAGCAAAGAAGTTCTTGAAAAAGCCAATGAACTATTGGGCTTGGCTCAAGGTGTTCTTGAAAATACAACAGTTTCTCTGAACGATGTTGAAGATATGACAAAACGTGTGAAGAGAATGTTTAACTCTGTTAAAAACGCTACAACACGTTTGACTTCAGGTGCTCGTGACTCACGTAATGGTCAGAGAATGCCTAAAGGTACTCAATTTAGAGCAAATGGTGAAATCAGTTCAGGAGCCTTAGCAAATATTAAATATTTCGCCTCTGTGGATCCTAAAAAAAATGGAGGCCAAAGTACTCGAAACAACGAACCAGAATTAACATTAAATAAAACAGATATCAAAGCCTACTATATGCAAGATAGTCAAGGTAAATGGATTGTTTACGATGTGTTCTTCAATAATGATGGACATAAGATGACAGAAAACACTTATCAACAACACTATTACTTCCAAGCTCCGTTTAACATTATGGACCCATCTAATACAGTAAAAGATTTAACATTTACACGTTATCGTAATACCGGAGGTAGAAGACTTTCAGATGATTTCCAAGGCTTTGAACAATATGGTAATACTGCTACAATCTCAAATCCATGGGCACAACAATATAAAATTTTTAATAATGATGGATATTCGTTTTATGATCCGAATTCAGGGGTAACTCGTGATAATCAAAGATGGGATGTGTTCAAAAATAACCGATATGATTCGACATTAAATCAGTTACCTAAAGATAAAAATGGAAATTATCCAAAGGCGTCATATTATCTAGGTATAGATGTTGGAAGAGAAAGTACTGATTATGCGGTGCACATGCATGCGAAGATTAAGTTGAAAAATGATGTTACTGAAGCAGAGGCGAATGCTTATGGTCGTGCATATGCTGCATCAGTAACAAAAGCTCTAAATACTAGTTACTCATATATTATAGGGACATTAGGGACGAGTTTAACTCCAAGAGATACAACACCGCCAACTATTACTGCAAACGGAGCAACAGTTACAAAAAATGAAAAAATTGTAGATATTCCAGTAACAGCTGAAGATAATAAAGGCGGAGTTGGAATGCGTCCAAACAATCCAATTGAAGTAACTGGATTACCACAAGGACTAACATTTACGAATGGTAAAATTACTGGAACACCAACAGGACCTGTAGGTAATAGTACAGTAACCATTAAAGCCTATGATAAAAATGGAAACAAGGCTGAAAAAACAATTACGATTACAGTAAAAGCAGCAGATACACAACCACCTACATTGACTGTTACACCAGCAGAACAAACTGTAAAAGTTGGTGAGAAAATCTTATTTAATGTAAATGGACAAGATGATACTAAGGTGAATTTAGACTTTACAGATATAGCAACAAAATATGCTAGTCATCTATTTACGCAAAAAACGACTTATTCAGTAAATACTGACAAACAAAAGACGCTATCTATTGACCTTGGAGCGGCAAAAGAATCTGATATTGGAGAAAAAACAGTTACCTTTAAAGCAACTGATGACGCTGGTCACGAAGTTGTTAAGACAGTAAAAGTAAAAGTTGTACCAGCCACTAAAGAAAATGAAAAACACAATCCAACGGCAGAAACTGTTGTAGTTGGAATCAAACAAGAATTAACAGATGAAGCAATTAAAGCAAAAGTTAAAAATTATCCAAGTAATGCTACGTTAAGTGTTAAACAAAAACCTGATACAGATACAACAGGTAACAAAACAGCTACAGTTATTGTGACTTACTCTGATAAATCAACGGATGAAGTAACAGTTCCAGTAGTGGTTCGTGATACAACGCCACCAAAAATCTATTGGGCTAAAGACGATGGTAGCAAAGTGGAGTTAGGAAAAACTCATGAAGAAGGACAAAATATAGTTATTCCACTATACCGTGGTGATGCAGTGAATACACGTCTTATCACTACAGATGATAGTGGAAAAGTGACGAACTTCAAAATGGAAAACCTACAAAGTGGCTTTAACTTTACCCCTGTCAGTGGTACGGCAACAGAAGGTTCGCCATTAGGACAAAATGTAACAGGAACAGTAGGTTTAGGTGTTGCAAAAGGTAAGTATACTGCGCGTGCAATTTCAACTGATGGCACAAATTCAACAACAGGGCATTTTGTATTTGAAGTACATGAACAGGCAGAAAAGTATACTCCAGCAGCAAATACGCTGACTGTACCATTTAATCATAAGATTACAGATGATGAGGTTAAAGGAAAAGTCATTGCTAAGCCTGGTACGCCAGCCTTCCCAGCCGGAACTATCTTTGAAGTAGTTTCAAAACCTGAAACCAATACTACAGGAACAGATAAAAAAGCAGTCGTAAAAATCACATATCCAGATAAATCAACTGAGAATATTGATGTCCCTGTCCATGTAGGGAAAGACTTAGCTAGTCAGCATCCACTGGAAGGTCAGACAGTAACTGTTACAGTTGGAGATTCACTAAGAACGTGGCAGGGACGTGTAGATTCTAACCAATACACAGATGCACCAAAAGGACGTGGAAATGGGGTACAATGGGGTTGGAAAGGAACAGCGCCGAAAGTTGTTCAAGATACAGCAGGTGTCTTTAAGTACACAGCAACAGCAACTCATACAGATAAATCAGTAGCAGAATCTGATCCACAAGTAACCGTTATTGTTAAACCAAAAGCTCCAACAATTGAAACGGATTTAACTGGTAAGGCAGAATTACCTAACACAGCAGTTGTTGTAAATGTTCATAACGGGGTAAAAGATGGCTCTATTGTAACACTTTATTCTCAGGATGGACGTGCAATTGGTAGAGGTACTGTGGCTAATGGAAAAGCGACAATTACAGGAACAATTCCAAAAGGAAATATTACAGCTAAAACAACTGTTCAAACACCAGGTGAACAAGATGTTACATCTGATCCTAGTCCAGAGAAAGTAGCGACAACTAATAAAGCAGCTCTTTATCCTATCAAAGGTAAAACGGCGACTGTTACAGTTGGAGATTCGTTAAGAACCTGGAAGGGGCGTGTGGACGCTAACCAATATACAGACGCTGGACCTAATGGTAAAGGAATTGGAGTTGAGTGGGGCTGGGAAGGGACAACGCCGAAAGTTGTTCAAGATACAGCAGGTGTCTTTAAGTACACAGCAACAGCAACTCATACAGATAACACAGTAGCCAAATCTAATCCGCAAGTAACAATCATTGTTAAGCCAAAAGCTCCAACGATTGAAACAGATTTAACAGGTAAGTCTAATAAAGAAAATGTTCCAGTAACTGTTTCTGTTGGAGGGGGAGTTAAAGATGGTTCAATCGTAACTCTTTATGGTCCAGATGGAACAACTGTTATTGGTACAGGAACTGTAACAAATGGAAAAGCAACAGTAATCATCCCAGGTAAGGTTCCAGTAGGAAATATTACAGCTAAAACAACTGTTCAAACACCAGGAGAAGATAATGTTGTGTCAGAACCAAGCCCAATTAAGGAAGCAACAAATATTGTTCCAACAGCTAAAACTCAAACAGTTGGGCTTAAGGTGCAACCGAATGCTAAGAACAGTATTGGTAATAATAGTGACCTTCCAAATGGTACAAATTACACATGGAAAACGACACCAGACACTTCTACATCAGGAGACAAGCCAGGTGTTGTAACTGTTACCTATCCAGATGGTTCTACTATCGATGTTCCAGTAACCGTTAAGGTGACTCAAGTATCTGATGATTACACACCGAAATACAACGATGGTCATGGAAAACCAGGAACTGAGGTAGAAATACCATTAAAAGAAGAGAACGGTAAGAAAATTCCAGGAGGAACAACATTTGAAAGTGATCAACCAGGAGTCATCTCAGTAGATAAAGATGGAAAAGTAACAGTAACGATCCCAGAAGGAGCAAATCCAGGAGATAAGATTACAGGTAAGATTACAGTAACATATCCAGATGGATCAAAAGACGAAGTACCAGTAAAAGTAACGGTAACTAGTCGAGATAAAGATGATTACACACCGAAATACGATGATGGAAATGGAAAACCGGGAACTAAAGTAGAAATACCATTAACAGAAGAGAACGGTAAGAAAATTCCATCAGGAACAACCTTCGAAAGCGATCAACCAGGAGT